>PUKW01000204.1 GCA_003550665.1 Paracoccaceae bacterium
GGCGTGACCTGCTCCTTCGCGAGAAGCTCCTTGAACATCGCAAGCCCGCGCAGCTCGCGCAGGAGCGAGGAGTTGAAGCTGATCTCGTTGATACGGTTCTGGATGTCCTGCGGCGTCGTGGGGATCTCGTCGCGGCACAGCGGGTTGATGTTGACGATCACGATGTCGTCCGGCAGCGCCGCGTCATAGAGCGGAAACAGCGCCGGGTTGCCGGTATAGCCCCCGTCCCAGTAGGCATCCGTGCGCCCCGTCTCCGGGTCCGGGATCTCGACGGCCTTGAACAGCGTTGGCAGGCAGGCGGAGGCGAGGATCGCATCCGTGGTGATGTCGTCGCCGCGAAACACCCGCACCTTGCCGGTGCGCACATTCGTGGCCGAGACGAACAGCGCCGGCCCCTCCATCGCGCAGACCCGGTCGAAGCGAAAGCGCCGCACCACCCGCTCGAGCGGGTTCACCCAGGCCGGGCCAAGGGCATAGGGCGTGAACATCTGCGAGGCCACGTCGAGCGGCGAGATCGGCGCCGCCGCGTCGAGCCACTGATTGAACTGCCCGGCCGAGGGCATCAGGCTGGTCATCCAGCCCGACAGCCGGAAATCGTGGATCGCCCCCATCTGGCCCCAGAGCCAGTCGAGCGTGGCCCGCGCCCCCGCGCGCCCATCCCGCAGCATCCCCGACTTGAGCGCCGCACCGTTGAGCGCACCGGCCGAGGTGCCACTGATCGCGGCGATCTCGATCGCCTCGTCCTGCAGGAGCCGGTCGAGCACGCCCCAGGTAAAGGCGCCATGCGCCCCGCCGCCCTGCAGTGCCAGGTTGAGCCGTTTCGCTTCCATCGCTCAGAGGGCCGTCCAGCCGCCATCGACGCTGATCGTGGTGCCGGTGATCTGCGCGGCCGCGTCCGAGCACAGGAACACCGCCGTGCCGCCGACCTGCTCGGTCGTGGCGAATTCGCCGGAGGGCTGGCGCGCGAGCATGATCTCCTTGATCACGGTCTCGCGGTCCATGTCGTGGGTCTTCATCTGGTCGGGGATCTGCGACTCGACGATCGGGGTGAGCACATAGCCCGGGCAGATCGCGTTGGCGGTGATGCCCTGCCCGGCCACTTCGAGCGCGGTGGTCTTGGTCAGCCCGACGATGCCGTGCTTGGCAGCGACATAGGCCGCCTTGTAGGGCGAGGCCGTCAGCCCGTGCGCCGAGGCGATGTTGAGCACCCGCCCCCAGCCCGCCGCCTTCATCGCCGGCAGCGCCGCCGCGGTGGTGTGAAAGGCCGAGCTCAGATTGATCGCGATGATCGCATCCCATTTCGCGGGCGGGAACTCCTCGATCCGGGCAACATGCTGGATGCCCGCATTGTTGACGAGGATATCGCAGCCCCCGGCCTGCGCGACCAGCGCGCGACAGGCCTCCGGGTCGGACATGTCCGCCGAGACGAAGCGCGCGGCGACACCGTGCTCGCGGGCGATCTCGGCCGCGATGGCATGATCCTCGTCGCTGTCGGTGAAGGAATTGAGAACGACGGACGCCCCCGCGCGCGCCAACTCCCTTGCGATGCCGAGCCCGATGCCCGATGTCGAACCGGTGATGACCGCCGTCTTGCCCGTAAGTGCCATGATGCCTCCTCGCTGTGCTCCGCGCAGGATATATTCCGCGCGCGCGAAATGCAGCCCCGCTGCGATGCTGCAACTGCAAGAAAAAAAAGACGCCCGCACAAGGCGGACGTCCAGTCATTGAGGCAGGTTTCATACAGGCAAGAAACCTATCGAGCAGTGAATCAGTTATACGGATTCTTGAGCCGCTGTCCAACCCTAAAAGTTTGAAACCATCGGGTTGGGCGAATATTCTCTACAAGAACACGAGGTCGCGACCGTTGAGAACCGCTCCGATGCCCCGCGCGCGCCATATGCGCTCGAGCCTTGTTTTGCAGGCCGTCGCGATGCTCTGTGCAGGTGCCGTGCCGGCCACCGGGGCCGATCACGGGATCGCCATGTACGGCGAGCCCGAACTGCCGCCGGATTTCGACTCCCTGCCCCACGCGAACCCCGATGCGCCGCAGGGGGGGCGCATGGTTTTCGGCGAATCCGGGGGATTCGATTCGCTCAACCCCTTCATCCTGCCCGGAACCGCCCCCTGGCCGCAAAGCTCGCACACCGTCGAAAGCCTTATGGGCCGCAATTACGATGAACCCTTCACGCTCTACGGCCTGCTCGCCGAATCGGTCGAGACCAACGACGCGCGCGATTTCGTCGAATTCACCCTGCGCGAGGAGGCGCGGTTCTCCGATGGCAGCCCGGTGACCATCGAGGACGTGAAATGGTCCTTCGAGACGCTCGGCACCGACGGCCATCCGCGCTATCACGGCGCCTGGGAGAATATCGACACGATGGAGCAGACCGGACCGCGCTCGGTGCGCTTCACCTTCAAGCATGAGGATCGCGAGCTGCCGCTCATTCTCGGGCTGCGGCCGATCCTGCAAAAGGCGCAGTTCGAGGGGCGCGACTTCGCCCGCTCCAGCCTCGATCCCGTGATCGGCTCGGGCCCCTATGTCGTCGCCGATTTCGAGCCCGGCCGCCATGTCGTCTTCGAGAAGAACCCGGACTGGTGGGGCGCCGATCTGCCCTTCAATCGCGGCCAGCACAATCTCGACGAGCTGCGCTATGAATACTTCGCCGATGGCAACGTGATCTTCGAGGCCTTCACCGCCGGCAATCTCGACACCTACCGCGAGTCGAGCCCGGTGCGCTGGGATCGGTCCTACGACTTCCCGGCGGTGCGCGACGGCGATGTCGTGAAGTCGGAGATCGCGCATCAGCGTCCCTCAGGCATCACCGGCTTCGTCTTCAACACGCGGCGCGACAGGTTCGCCGACTGGCGCGTGCGCGAGGCGCTGCTGCTCGCCTTCAACTTCGAATTCATCAACAAGATCATCAATGACGGCGCCGAGCCGCGCATCACCTCCTATTTCTCCAACTCCGAGCTCGGCATGCGCGACGGCCCGGTCGAGGGGCGGGTGCGCGAGCTGCTCGAACCCTTCACGGACGATCTCAAGCCCGGCGCGCTTGACGGTTACACCCTGCCGGCCACCGATGGCGGCGCGGGCAACCGCGCCAATCTGCGCCGCGCGATGAGCCTTCTCGAGGAGGCGGGCTGGCGCATCGAGGACGGGGTTCTGCGCGACGCGGACGGGCGGGCCTTTCGCTTCGAGATCCTGCTGTCGCAGGGCGAACGCTCGACGCAGGCGGTCGCCAACGCCTATGTCGAGGCGCTCAGGCGGCTCGGCATCGAGGCGCGCGTCAACGTCATCGATAGCGCCCAGCTGCGCGAGCGCACCAACAATTTCGATTTCGACATGACCCGCTACACGCGCTCGCTCTCGCTCAGCCCCGGCAACGAGCAGCGCCAGTACTGGGGCTCCGCGGCCGCCGACCAGCCCGGCTCGCGCAACTGGATGGGCGTCGAGTCGCCCGCCATCGACGCCATGATCGACCGCATGCTCACCACCGACTCGCATGAGGAATTCGTCGCCGCGACCCGCGCGCTCGACCGGGCACTCACCACGGGGCGCTACGTGATCCCGTTCTGGTATTCCGAGGTCTCGCGCGTCGCGCACAGGAGCCGCCTGCAGTATCCCGAGCGCCTGCCGGTCTATGGCGACTGGATCGGGTTTCAGCCCGAGGTCTGGTGGTCCGAGGAGTGAGCCGCGCCCTTGCGTCGGGCGGGGCCGCCGCGTAGCACGATGGCATGCTGTCGATCGTTGATACCGGCCCCGCCGCCCCCTGCCCCGAGCCCTTCAACATGGCCGCGCATGTGCTCGCCCCGGCAGCGCAGCACCCCGAGCGCATCGCGCTGCGCATCCTGCGCCCCGACGGCGTCGAACGCTGGAGCTATGGCCAGCTCGAGACCGCCGTGCGCGGCACCGGCGCGGGGCTGCGCGCAAGCGGGCTGACGCCCGGCGACAGAGTGCTGCTGCGGCTGGGCAACGAGGTGGATTTCCCGATCGCCTATCTGAGCGCCATCGCTGCGGGGCTCGTGCCGGTGCCGACGGCGGCGGCCCTGACGGCCGGCGAGGCCGCCAAGCTCGCCGGGATCATCGAGCCGGCGGCGATCATCGCCGGCCCCGGCATCGCCCTGCCCGACCCGGCACCCTGCCCGGTCATCGACGCGGACGCGCTGCGCGGCATGCGAACCGCCGCGCCTTGCGAGTGGGAGATGGGCCCGGCCGACCGGCTCGCCTATATCATCTTCACCTCGGGCAGCTCGGGCACCCCGCGCGCGGTGATGCATGCGCATCGCGCGGTCTGGGCGCGGCGCATGATGTGGCGCGACTGGTACGGCTTCGCGGATGGCGACCGCATCCTGCATGCCGGCGCCTTCAACTGGACCTACACGCTGGGCACCGGGCTGATGGACCCCTGGGCGGCAGGGCTGAGCGCGCTGATCCCCGGCGAGGGGGTGACACCGGCGCAGCTGCCGCTCCTCATGCGCCGCTTCGATGCGACGATTTTTGCCGCGGCCCCAGGGGTTTACCGGCAGCTTCTGAAGTCGCCGGAAGGGCTCGACCTGCCCCGGCTGCGCCACGGCCTCTCGGCGGGCGAGAAGCTTCCAGACACCACCCGCGCGGCCTGGGAGGCGGCGACGGGGCGGCCCGTCCTCGAGGCGCTGGGGATGTCCGAATGCTCGACCTTCATCTCCGAGTCCCCCGACCACCCCGCGCCGCCGGGCCGCAGCGGCTATCCGCAGGCGGGCCGGCGCGTCGCGGTGCTCGATGCGCAGGGCGCGCCGGTGCCCCGCGGCACCGAGGGCACGATGGCCGTCGCCGCCGAGGATCCGGGGCTGTTCCTGGGCTATCTGGGCGCGCCCGAGGCCACCGCCGCGAAGTTCGTGCAGGGCTGGTTCCTGACCGGCGACGCGGTGGCCATGGATGCGGATGGGGCGGTGCGCTATCTCGGGCGCACGGATGACATGATGAATGCGGGCGGCTTTCGGGTCTCGCCGCTCGAGGTCGAGGGTACATTGAACAGCCACCCCGCCATCGCCGAGAGCGCCGCATGCGAGATCGCCGTCAAGCGCGATGCCACGATCATCGCGGCCTTCTACGTCGCCGCCGAGGACCCCGGCGAGGCTGCGCTCGCGCAATTCGCGGCCGAACACCTCGCGCGCTACAAGCAGCCGCGCCGCTTCATCCGCGTTGACGCCCTGCCGCGCGGGGCCAACAACAAGCTCTTGCGCCGCGCCCTGCGCGACGAGTGGGAGGCCCGCCATGATCCGTCTTGATATCTTCTCGGACCCGGTCTGCCCGTGGTGCCATATCGGCAAGGCGCAGCTCGACCGCGCGCTCGAGGCCCGGCCCGATCATCCCTTCACCGTCGAGTGGCATCCGTTTCAGCTCAACCCGGACATGCCGCCCGAGGGCATGGACCGGCGCGCCTATCTCGAGGCGAAGTTCGGCGGCAAGGCGGCGGCCGCGGAGGTCTATGCGCGCATCGACGCTACCGCCCGCGATGCCGGGCTCGAGATCGACTGGGCGTCCATTGACCGCACGCCGAACACGCTTGATGCGCATCGCCTGATCCACTGGGCCGGGCTCGAGGGCGGGCAGACCGCGGTCGTCGCAGCCCTCTTTCGCGCCTATTTCCGCGAGGGGCGCGACATCGGCGATCGTGACGTGCTCGCCGAACTCGGCACCCGCGCCGGGCTCGACCGCGACGTCACGCGCCGGCTGCTCGACTCCGAGGCCGACATCGACGCCATCCGCACCCGCGATGCCCATGCCCGCGAGCGCGGCATCACCGGCGTGCCGTGCTTCATCGTCGCCAATCAGCACGTCCTGCCGGGCGCGCAGCCCACCGATCTGTGGAGCCAGGCCATCGACGAGATCACCGCGAAGCTGGCCGAATGAAGATCCCGACCCCCACGCGGCCGCTGGCCTTTCCCGAGTTCGTCGCGCTCCTTGCGCTGATGTTCTCGACCATCGCCTTCTCGGTGGACGCAATGCTGCCGGCGCTGCCGATCATGGCCGCCGAGCTCAGCCCGGACGCGCCCAACCGGATCCAGCTCGTGGTGACGGTGTTCGTGCTCGGGATGGGGCTCGGCACGCTGATCGCGGGGCCGATCTCGGACGCGCTGGGGCGCAAGAGCGTCGTGGCGGTGGGCATCGCGATCTATTGCGCCGCCGCCCTCGTCGCCGCGCGGGCCGAGACGCTCGAGGTCCTGCTCGCGGCGCGCTTCGTGCAGGGGCTCGGGGCCTCGGCGCCGCGGGTCGTCACGCTCGCGATGGTGCGCGACCTCTACCAGGGGCGCGCGATGGCGCAGGTGATGTCCTTCGTGATGACGCTCTTCGTGCTGGTGCCCGCGATCGCACCGGCGATCGGGGCGGGGATCATCGCGGTGTCGGGCTGGCGGGCGGTGTTTCTCGCCTTCGTGGTGTTCGGCATCGTCTCGGGCAGCTGGCTGCTCTTGCGTCAGCCCGAGACGCACCCGCCCGAAAAGCGCCGCCCGCTGCGCGTGCGCACGCTCTGGGCCGCGCTGCGCGAGGTTCTGGGCTCGAAGCTCGTGGTGATCTACATCGCGGCGCTGTCGCTCGGGTTCGGGCAGATGTTCGTCCATCTTTCGACCACACCACAGATATTCGCGGATGTCTTCGACCGGCAGGCCGCCTTTCCGTTCTGGTTCGCTGGGATCGCGCTGTTCGCGGGCACGTCGAGCCTGCTCAACGCCAACCTGGTGATGAAGTTCGGCATGCGCCGGCTTGCGACGAGTGCCTTTGCGGTGCAGGCCGGGGTTTCGCTCGTGATGCTCCTGCTGGTCTTTGCCGAGCTCCCCGCGCCGTGGGATTTCGCGGTCTACTTCGCCTATATGTGCGGCGCCTTCTTCATGATCGGGCTGACCTTCGGCAATCTCAACGCGCTCGCGCTGGAACCGCTCGGCCATATCGCGGGGCTTGCCGCGTCGGTTGTCGGATCGATCTCGACGGTGCTCGCGGTGACGATCGCGATCCCGATTGCGCAGCTCTATGACGGCTCGGTGGTGCCCGCTGTCGCGGGGGTCCTGGTGTGCTCCTCGCTCGCCTGCGCGCTTATGCTCACGACGCGCCATGCCGAGGCCGCGCGCGGCGCGACCTGAGCGGCAGAACTTCGCCCATGCAGGCGTTTGCGCGCACCGCGCGCTTGCCGCAAGGCGGCCTTCGGCGTATCGATAGAGTCGGCCTCCCGCAGAGGGGGCATTCGCAGCAGGATCCCATGAAAATGTCGTTCCATGATGTCTCTCGCAGCGCCCAACCGGCGCCGGCGCCGGTTGAACGTGTCCATGTGATGGGCAACACCCTGACCTTCCATCTGCGCAGCAGCATGACCGGGGGCGGCTTCACCCTCGTGGAATGCGAGACCCTGCCCGGCGCCGGCACCCCGCCGCATCTGCAATCGCGCGATGACGAGGCGTATTTCGTTCTCAAGGGACGCTACGAGTTCCGCATCGGCGATGCTCGCGTCACCCGCGGCCCGCGCAGCTTCGTGCAGATCCCGCGCGGCACCCTGCACGCCTTCCGCAACGCCGATCACGCCCCGGCGCGGATGCTGATCCTGAACTGGCCGGGCGGGCTGCACGAGGCCTTCTTCGACGCCATCGGCACTCCGATGGACGCGCAGGCCGCCGAGCCGCCCGCCGAGGGCCCGGCCCTGCCCGCGCTGCTCGCGGCGGCAAAGGCCAGCGGCATCGAGTTGATGCGCCCCGGCTGAGAACTCAGGCGGGGACGTGCGTCGTCCCCGCCTCGGCATGGGTGGAGAGGTCGCGCGCGATGGCGAAGGCGCCGCGGATCTTGTCCTTCTCCGCGGTCCAGTCGCGCCGCACCACGAGCCTGTTGTCGCGGATCTTCGCGAACCCGTCCTGATCCTGCACGAACTGCACGAGCCCGGCGGGGTTGGCGAACTTGTCGTTGTGAAACTGGATCGTGGCGCCCTTCGGGCCGGCATCGAGCCGCGCGATCCCCGCGCGCTTGCACATCGCCTTGATGCGGATCACCAGCAGCAGCGTGTTGACCTCGCGCGGAAGCTCCCCGAAGCGGTCGATCAGCTCGGCGGCGAAGCCCTCGAGCTCGACCTTCGTGGTCAGCGCCGAAAGCCGGCGGTAGAGCCCGAGCCGGACATCGAGATCGGGCACGTAGTCCTCGGGGATAAGCACCGGCACGCCGAGATTGATCTGCGGCGCCCATTGATCGTCGCTCTCGGCAAGCCCCTCCGCCTCGCCGGCGCGGATCTTCGCGATCGTCTCCTCGAGCATCGACTGGTAGAGCTCGTGCCCGACCTCGCGGATATGGCCCGACTGCTCCTCGCCGAGGATGTTGCCCGCCCCGCGCAGGTCGAGATCCTGGCTCGCCAGCGTGAACCCAGCCCCCAGATTATCGAGACTTCCCAGCAGCTGCAGTCGCTTTTGTGCCTGTGTTGTCAGGGGTTTGCGCGGCCTTGTTGTCAGATAACAGTAAGCGCGGGTCTTGGCGCGCCCGACCCGGCCGCGGATCTGGTAAAGCTGCGCGAGGACGTACATGTCGGCGCGGTGGATGATCATCGTGTTGGCCGTGGGGATGTCGAGCCCGGACTCGACGATCGTCGTCGAGAGCAGCACGTCATACTTGCCGTCATAGAAGGCGTTCATCCGGTCATCGAGCTCACCGGCGGCCATCTGGCCGTGGGCGACCACGAAGCTGATCTCGGGGACCTGTTCGCGCAGGAATTCCTCGATCTCGGGCAGATCCTTGATGCGCGGGGCCACGAAGAAGGACTGCCCGCCGCGGTAGTGCTCGCGCAGGAGCGCCTCGCGCACGGTGACGGGATCGAATTCGCTTTGATAGGTGCGCACGGCGAGCCGGTCGATCGGCGGCGTGCCGATGATCGACAGCTCGCGTACCCCCGAAAGCGACAACTGCAGCGTGCGCGGGATCGGCGTCGCCGTGAGGGTAAGCACATGCACATCCGAGCGCATCGCCTTGAGCCGCTCCTTGTGCGAGACGCCGAAATGCTGCTCCTCGTCGATCACCAGAAGCCCCAGATTGGCGAAGCGCACCCCCTTGGCGAGCAGCGCATGCGTGCCGATGACGATATCGACCTTGCCCTCGGCGAGCCCCTTGCGCGTCTCGGCGGCAGCCTTGGCGGAGACGAAGCGCGAGAGCTGGCGCACCTCCACCGGAAAGCCGCGGAACCGCTCGGCGAAGCTCTGGTGATGCTGGCGCGCGAGCAGCGTGGTGGGGCAGATGATCGCGACCTGCATCCCCGACATCGCCGCGACGAACGCCGCGCGCATCGCGACCTCGGTCTTGCCGAAGCCCACATCGCCCACCACGAGCCGGTCCATCGGCGTGCCCGACTCGAGATCGGTGACCACGTCGTCGATCGCGGCGAGTTGGTCGTCGGTCTCGGCATACGGAAAGCGCGCGGCGAAGGCGTCCCACATGCCCTCGGGCGGGGTGAGCGCCGGCGCGGTGCGCAGCTGGCGCTCGGCGGCCACGCGGATGAGCCGGTCCGCGACCTCGCGGATGCGCTCCTTCAGCTTGGCCTTCTTGGCCTGCCACGCGCCGCTGCCGAGCCGGTCGAGCAGGCCCTCCTCGTGGCCGTAACGGCTCAGCAGCTCGACATTCTCGACCGGCAGGTAGAGCCGGTCGCCGCCGGCATATTCGAGCGCGATGCACTCATGCGGCGCCCCCGCCGCCTTGATCGTCTCGAGCCCGGTGTAGCGCCCGATCCCGTGCTCGACATGGACCACGAGATCGCCCTGCGACAGCGTCTGCGCCTCGGTCAGAAACGCGTCGGCACGCTTGCGCTTGGCGGGCTTGCGGATCAGCCGGTCGCCGAGCACGTCCTGCTCCGAGATCACCGTCAGCCCCGGCGCCTCGAAGCCGTGCTCGAGCGGCCAGACCACGAGAAACACCCCGCCCTTGCCCTCGGGCAGCGCGCGCATGTCGCGGATCTCCACCGCGCCCGCGATGCCCTCATCGGCGATCAGCCCGGCGAGCCGCTCGCGCGCGCCCTCCGAATAGCTCGCCAGGACGACGTGTCCGACTTCGTGCATCACCGCAACATGATCCGCGAGCGCGCTGAAAAGATTTGCGTTTTGCTGTTGGCGCTCGGGCGCAAAATTGCGCCCGACGCGGCCGCCGGCATCGACCACGCCCGCGCCGGTGGGCCGCGGCATCGGCGCAAGCTGCAGCACCCGGTGCGCGGTGAGCGCGTCGTGCCAGGCGACATCGTCGAGATAGAGCGCCTCGGGCGGGCACGGCTTGTAGACGCTGTCGCGGCGCGCGCGCTCGGCCAGCGCCTCGCGGCGGGCGGCATATTGCTCGCCGATGCTCTCCCATCGTGCCGCGCGCGCGGCGCCGGTCTGATCGTCGAGCATCACCGAGGCGTCGGGCAGGTAATCGAACAGCGTCTCGAGCGCCTCATGAAAGAAGGGCAGCCATTGCTCCATGCCGGCGTGCTTGCGCCCCGCGCTCACCGCCTCGTAGAGCGGGTCCTCGGCGCCCGCGGCGCCGAACTCGGCCCGGTAGCGCTGGCGAAAGCGCGCGATGGCGTCATCGTCGAGGATCACCTCGCAGACCGGGGCGAGCTCGATGCGGTCGAGCTTTTCGGTGGTGCGCTGCGTGGCCGGGTCGAAGCGGCGCGCCCCGTCGAGCACGTCGCCGAACATGTCGAGCCGCACCGGCGCCTCGGCACCCGGCGGGTAGATATCGGTGATGCCGCCGCGCAGCGCGAACTCCCCCGGCGCGGTCACGGTCGGGCTCTGGGCAAAGCCCATGCGCACGAGATACGCGCGCAGCGCCGCCTCGTCGATGCGCGTGCCGACCTCGGCCACGAAGGAGCCGTCGCGCAGCACCGCGCGCGCCGGGATGCGCTGCGTGGCGGCGTTGAGCGTCGTGAGCAGCACGAACGGCCCCGGCACCCCCCGCGCGAGCCCCGCGAGCGTCGCCATCCGCGCCGCCGAAATCTCCGGATTGGGCGAGACCCGGTCATAGGGCAGGCAGTCCCAGGCCGGAAATCTCAGCACCGGCGCCTGCGGCGCGAAGACGGCGAGCGCGGCGCGCATCGCCTCGAGCCGGCGGTCATCGCGCGCCACATGCACCACCGCGCCGCCGCGCTCGTCGAGCTCGCGCGCGACGAGCCGCGCATCGAACCCCTCGGGCGCGCCGCTCAGGGTGATATGTCCGGTTTTCAGCATCCGCGCCGACCTATCCGCCCGGGCCGCGTTGTCAAGCGCCGCTCAGCCGCCGAGGACCGCATAGGTCAGATTGCGCCATGTCCCCCACAGCGCCGTCACGAGGATCACCAGCGTTCCCAGGAGCTGCACGCGCAGCCGATGCCCGGCCAGGATGCGGCACAGCGCATCCGCCTCGGCCTCCTGCGACGCGATGCGCCGCGCCGTCCACACCCCCAACAGCGAGACGAGGCTGAGCGGCGCGATGAGCAGGAACACCGCCTGCGCAAGCTCGATGTTGTAGACGAAGCCGAGCAGCATCAGCGTCGTGAGCCCCGCCGCGAACAGCGCGACGACCCAGATCCCCATCGCCTGCGCGAAGGCGAGCTTGCGCGCGACATGAATGCGCGCGATCGCTTCGAGATCGTGCAGCGCCGCGCCGCCATGGCGTCGCGCGCGCGCGACCATGTCGTAGGGCACGCCGATCACCCAGTGACTCGCCCCCGACCAGGCGAGCGCGAGCAGAACCCAGTACCACAGCGCCGAGAAGGAGCGCGTCTCGATCATCGCCAACAGATTGTCCAGCAAGGCCAATGGCCCCTCCATGCCGGTGTCGCTTCGCTCGAATGTGCCGCGCACGGCATCGCTCTTGTGATATAGCCCGCGCCATGGCACGCAACAGGAAACTCGACAAGAAGAGATCACCATGCATCCCGCACCCTTCCCCGTCCCCCGCCTGCGGCGCACGCGCCGCAACCCGGCGCTGCGCGCGCTCACCCGCGAGACACGCCTTGCGCCGTCGGACCTGATCTGGCCCGTGTTCCTATGCGAGGGCACGGATTGCGCCACTCCCGTCGCGTCGATGCCGGGCGTGGCGCGGCTGTCGATCGACCGGGTGGTGGCCGCGGCGGGCGAGGCGCGCGACCTCGGCATCCCGGCGCTGTGCCTGTTTCCCTATACCGACCCGGCACGCCGCACCGCCGACTGCGCCGAGGCCTGGAGACCGGACAACCTGACCAACCGCGCGATCCGCGCGGTCAAGGACGCGGTGCCCGAGATCGCCGTGATGACGGATGTCGCGCTCGATCCCTACAATATCGACGGCCATGACGGCTTCGTGCGCGACGGGGTGATCGTCAATGACGAGACGGTCGCGGCGCTGGTGAAGATGGCGCTCGCGCAGGCGCGGGCGGGCGCCGACATCCTCGGCCCCTCGGACATGATGGATGGCCGCATCGGCGCGATCCGCACAGCCCTCGAGGAGGAGGGCCACGGCGATGTGGCGATCATGTCCTATGCCGCCAAGTTCGCCTCGGCCTATTACGGCCCGTTTCGCGACGCCGTGGGCGCGGCCGGGCGGCTGACCGGCGACAAGGCGACCTATCAGATCGATCCGGGCAACGCCGAGGAGGCGCTGCGCTGCGTGGCGCGCGATCTTTCGGAGGGCGCGGACATGGTCATGGTCAAGCCCGGCCAGCCCTATCTCGACATCTGCGCGCGGGTGCGCGACCGCTTCGAGGTGCCGACATTTGCTTACCAGGTCTCGGGCGAATACGCGATGCTGCGCGGCGCGATCGATCAGGGCTGGCTCGACGGCGAGCGGGTGATCCTCGAAAGCCTGGCCGCCTTCAAGCGCGCCGGTTGCGACGGGGTGCTGACCTATTTCGCCCCCGACGCCGCGCGGATGATGGCCGCTGCCCGCTGAGCCCGGCATGCGAAGGTGACAGGGCGCCTCGAACACGGTATTGTGTGATCAGAGCCGTGCGAAGCGGCCCCACACAGGCAAAACGAGGCACAGGCATGAGCAGGATCTCCCGGCGGGGTGTCATCGCGGGGCTGGGCGCAAGCGTCGCGCTCGGGGCGTGCTCCAATCCGATCGGCAGCGACGGCGCCGACCGGCTGGATGCGCGCGTGGACGCGACCCGCGACTTTCTCAAGGACAACTATCCCGAAACCCGCGAACTCGCCGACAAGGCGCATGGCATTCTCTACATGCCGGTGATGAGCGAGGCCACCTTCGGTCTCGGCGGCGCCTATGGCCGCGGCGCGCTGCGCATCGACGACGCGACGGTGGACTACTATTCCGCCACCTCGGCGTCGTTCGGGCTGCAATTCGGCGCGCAGCAATACGGCCATGCGCTGTTTTTCATGACCGAAAGCGCGCTGGCCGAGTTTCGCAGCGGCGGCGGCTGGGAGGCCGGAGGCGATCTGCGCTACGCTCTGGTCGACCAGGGCGAAAGCATCGGCATCGACACCACGACGCAGGGCCGCTCGGTCGTCGCGATGGTGTTCGGGCAATCGGGGCTGATCGCGGGGGCGTCGCTGCGCGGGATGAAATACACGCGCATCATCCCCTGAGCGGCGGCGGCGCGAAATCCCGCGTCATCACCTGACGTGGCTTGATCGCGGCCGCGCGCCCGATTAAGTGCGGCTTCCGAGGATTCGCCTGCAAACCGCGCATATGCCGGGGCGTAAGGGGCCTCTGGATTCGTCTACTGGTCAGAAGGGGGGTGCGCCATGCATGACACCAGCCTCTTTCAGCTGGGGATCGGTCTGGAGACAGGTGCCCATGCGGAAGATTTCCGCCATCCCGACACGCGCGGTGCGCCGGAACGATCCGCGCATCCCTGCGACGACGCGCGGGCGGATCACTTCATTCGCGCTGATGACGGGCGCGTCTATGCCGGAACGCATCTCATCATCGAGGTCCTGGACGGCACCGGCCTCGACGACCGCGCGCGCATCGAGGACGCGTTCCGCGCCTGCGTGGCCGCCTGCGGGGCGACGCTGCTGCACATCCACACCCACCGCTTCAGCCCGCAGGGCGTCAGCGGCGTCGCGGTGCTCGCCGAGAGCCATATCTCGGTGCACACCTGGCCCGAGGTCGGCTACGGCGCATTCGATGTCTTCATGTGCGGCGATGCACAGCCCTGGCGCGCGGTGGACGTGCTCAAGGCGGCATTCGAAACGCAGGATGTGCGCGTGCGCGAGATCCTGCGCGGCGACGGGATCGTGGCCGCATGAGCGAGTGGATGCACGAAGCGCTGCATCCCGATTACGCGCAGGCGCTGCGCGTCGGCGACGTGGTGCATGACAGCGACACGGGTCATCAGCGCCTGCGCGTATTCCGCAATGGCCTCTTCGGCCGGGTCCTGACGCTCGACGATGTCGTGCAGACCACCGAAGGCGACCATTTCATCTATCACGAGATGATGGCGCATGTGCCGATCCTCGCGCATGGCGCGGCGCGGCGCGTGCTGATCGTGGGCGGCGGCGATGGCGGCATGGCGCGCGAGGTGCTGCGCCATCCGGATATTGCGGCGCTCACAATGGTCGAGCTCGATGCGGGGGTGATCGACTTCTCGCGGCGCTATCTGCCGGCGCTGTCGGGCGGGGCGTTCGACGATGCGCGCTTCGCGCTCGAGATCGACGATGGTGCGGCCTTCATGCGCCGCACGCGGGGCGGTTTCGACGTGATCATCATCGACTCCACCGATCCGTCGCCGCTGCCATCCGAGGAGCCCTCAGGCCCCGGCGCCGCGCTTTTCACGCCAGCGTTCTACGCCGATTGCGCCCGTGCGCTCGCGCCCGGCGGCATCCTCGTCACCCAGAGCGGCCTGCCCTTCGTGGACGCCACGCTGCGGCGCACGCTGCGCGCCTTTCGCGACCTCTTCGCCGACCCGGCGGCCTATATCGCGACGATCCCGTCCTATGGCTGCGGGCCGATGGCTTTCGGCTGGGGCACCAACGGCAGCGCGCGCGCCGCGTCCACGGACACGCTGCGCGCCCGTATGACGGCGGCCGGGCTCGCGCCGCGCTACTACACGCCGGAGGTCCACGCCGCCGCCTTCGCCCTGCCCGGCTACATCGCCGCTCAGGTATAGTCCGCGCGCTGCAGCCCGTATTTGGCCATCTTCTCGTTGAGGGTGCGCCGCGGCAGCGACAGCTCCTCCATCACCGCGGCGATCGAGCCCTTGTGCCGGCGCATGGTGTTGTCGATGAGCATGCGCTCGAACGCCTCGACATGCTCCTTGAGCGGCTTGCCCTCGGTCGTCATCGCGGGGGCGGCCTGTTCGTTGTCGGCCATCAGCAGCGAGGCGATCGCGCCGGCTCCGCGGCGGCTGTGCAGCACCGCGCGCTCGGCGATGTTGATGAGCTGGCGCACATTGCCCGGCCAGGGAGATTGCAGCAGCTGCGCGGCCTCCGGGGCCGTCACCGTCGGCGCCTCGCATCCGTACTCGTCGGCGAACTGCTCGGTATAGCGGGTGAACAGCGCAAGGATATCCTCGCCGCGCTGGCGCAGCGGCGGCAGCGTCAGCTTGAGCGCGGCGAGCCGGTAATAGAGATCGGGGCGCAGCGCATCCTCGAGCGTGCGGTCGGGGCCGTGCTGGTTGCAGATCGCGATGATCCGGGTCTCGGCGGGCTGCTCCTGCTCGTTGATGAAGCTCAGCAGCCGCCCCTGAAGATCCGGCGTCAGCGCCTCGATGTCCTCGAGACACAGCGTGCCGCCGCGCGCCTCCTCGATGAGCGGGCGGCCCCCGCCATCGGGCTCGGGGCCGAAGAGCTGGCGCATGAGCCGCTCCTCTTCCTGCCCGGCGCAGGAGACCGACACGAAGCGCCGCCCCGCGCGCGGCCCGACCGCGTGCAGCGCATGCGCCACAAGGGTCTTGCCGGTGCCGGTTTCGCCGTCGATCAGGACGTGGCCGTCGGCCTGCCCGAGATCCAGGATCTCCTCGCGCAGCCGTTCCATGGGCGGCGAATTGCCCACCAGCTTGCGCATCAGGCCGGGCCCGTCCTCGAGATCCTTGCGCAGCGCGCGGTTGTCGAGAGTGAGCTGGCGGTGATGACTGGCGCGGCGGGCGATCTCGGTCATCTGGTCGGGGTTGAAGGGCTTCTCGAGAAAATCGAACGCGCCGATTCGCATCGCCTCGACGGCCATCGGCACATCGCCGTGCCCGGTGATCATTACCACCGGCAGGTTCGAGTCCGTGCCCATCAGGCGGCGCAACAGCGTCATGCCGTCCATGCCCGGCATCCGGATATCGGCGAGCACGACGCCGGGGTAATCGGGCCCGAGGACCTTGAGCGCCTCCTCGGCGCTGGGGAAGGTCTCCGTCTCGAAGCCCGACAGCGCCAGCCACTGGCTGATGGATTGGCGCATGTCCTGCTCGTCATCGATGATCGCGACCTTCATCGCCCTTGCCATTCGTCGTCCTACTCAGCTGCCTGTCTCATTTCATGGCCGCCCAGGATGGGCAGCTGCACCTCGAAGACGGCGCCACCCTCCTGCGCGTTGCGCGCCGTCAGCCGCCCGCCATGCTCCGACACGATCCCCGACGAGATCGCGAGCCCGAGCCCGACGCCCTCGCCCGCCCCCTTGGTGGTGTAGAAGGGCTCGAAGAGGTTTTCCGGCTCGTCGATACCGTGGCCGTTGTCGCGCACCGTGAGCGTCGCCGTATCGCCGATCGTCAGCAGAATGTCGACCTGCGGGTTCGCGACACCCTTGGTCGCGTCGAGCGCGTTGCGCAACAGGTTGATGATGACCTGCTCGATGCGCAGCCGGTCGCCCATCACTATTGCCGGCTCGCGCGGGACGGTGCGCTCGACGGTGACCTCGCGGGTCTTGAGCTGCGGCTCCATCATCGACAGCGCCATCGCCACGCAGTCGCGCATGTCCACCGGCTCGAACGCGTCGCCGCCCTTGCGTGCATAGCTCTTGAGCTGGCGCGTGATCGCGCCCATCCGCGCGATCAGATCGTCGATGCGCTGGAACGAGGCGAGCGCCTCGGCCGGGCGCGCGCGCTGCAACAGCAGCTTGGCGCCGGCGAGATAGGTGCGCATCGCCGCGAGCGGCTGGTTGAGCTCGTGGCTGACCGCGGCCGACATCTCGCCGAGCGCGGCGAGCTTGGAGGATTGCTCGAGCGTCTGCTCGGCGACGGCGAGGTCTTTCTGGACCTTTTCGCGCGCGGCGATCTCGCGCTGCAGCCGGGCGTTGAGCTGGCGCAGCTCTGCCGATTCGCGCTGCCAGAGCGCGGATTCGGACCAGGCGCGCCGCGAGAGCATGTAGAATGTCAGCGACAGCAGAATCGCAAAGCCCATGATGATGAGCGCCAGCACCCCGTTGACCCGCTCGCGCACCGAATCGTAGCGCGTGTAGGAGACGATCTTCCAGTCATGGAAGGGGATGCGCGCCTCGGAGCGCAGCACCGCCTCGCCGCCGAGGCGCGTATCGTGGCTTTCCTGCGCCCAGTCGGCGGTGATCTGCAGCGCGCGGTTGATCGCCGAGGGCGCATCGCGCAGCTTCAGCGCCGAACTCATGTCCTGCCCGCGCCAGCGCGGCTCGGTGGCGAGGATGATGCGGTCGTCGCTGTCGGTCAGGGCGACGGCGTCGGCAAAGCCCGCCCAGCTTTCCTCGAACTTGGCCAGATCGACGCTGACCACGACGACGCCGATCTCGCGGTTGTTGGAGACCACGGCGCGCGAGAACGTGTAGTCGAATCCGCCCCCTTCGCGTTCGGCGACGTTGAAGACGGTCTCGCCGGCGCCCCGCGCCTCGATAAAGGGCTTGGTGTCGGCGTAGTTGCCGCCGATGCGGCTGCGATCGGTCGCGGCCACGGTCTGTCCCTCGACATCGAGAAGCCGGATCTCGGCCGCGCCGATCTCCGACATCAGCGAGATCAGGCGCTGCGAGGTGTGGGTGAATTCGTCGAATTCGAGCGCCCCGATCATCTCTGGATCGCGCGCGAGAAGCAGTGGCACCACCGAATTGCGCTGCAGTTCGCTCTGGATGTTGCCCGAATAGAGCACGAGCCGCAGCTCGGCGCGGTTGCGCGTCGCCTCGGTGAACCGTTCGGTGAGCCAGAAATTGGCGACCCACACCACCACCAGCGCCAGCAGGACCAGCCCGCCCACGATCAGGCGAACGCGCCAGGTCACCCCGCGCGGTTCGGGTTTTTCTTCCTGCGAAGCGTCGCCGGACTTCATCGGGAGAGTTTACGCGCAGGCGCGCCGCGCCACAAGAACGCGCTCATCATGCGGTGGTGAGCGCGCCGGACACCGCGCGAAACAGCGCCGTGCCGTCCGCGCTGCCGAGGGCGCCGGAAATCGCGCGTTCGGGATGCGGCATCATGCCGAGAACCCGCCGGTTCGCCGACAGGACTGCGGCGATGTCGCCCGTGGATCCGTTGGGATTGTCGCCGTAGCTCAACGCGATGCGGTCCTCGCCGCGCAGCCGCGAAAGCAGCGGCGCATCGGCGACATAGTTGCCGTCGTGATGCGCCACCGGCAGCGTGATCCGCGCGCCGCGCGTCCAGCCCGCGGTGAAGGGGCTGTCCGCCGTCTCGACCCGCAGCGGCACGGGCCGGCAGACGAATTTCAGCCCCGCATTGCGCATCAGCGCGCCGGGCAGCAGCCCGATCTCGATGAGGACCTGAAAGCCGTTGCAGATGCCGAGCACCGCGCCGCCGCGGTCGGCGAAGTGCCGGATCGCCCCGGCGACCGGCGCGCGCGCCGCGATCGCACCGCAGCGCAGGTAATCGCCGAAGGAAAACCCGCCCGGCAGCCCGACGACATCGATCCCCGCAGGCAGCGTCGTGTCCTTGTGCCAGACCCGGACGACGTCGGCCCCCGCCGATGCGAAGGCCACGGCGAGGTCGCGGTCGCAGTTGGAGCCGGGAAAGGTGATGACGGCGGCCTTCACGCGCTGCCTCCCTGGACAGTTCAGTCGATCTCGACGCGGTAGCTCTCGATCACGGTGTTGGCGAGGAGCTGCTCGCACATCGCGGTGACGTCGGCCTTTGCGCTCGCGCGGTCGTCATGGGCGAGGTCGAGCTCGATGACCTTGCCCTGCCGGACCCCCTCGACCCCGGCAAAGCCGAGCGTTGCGAGGGCGTGGCGCACCGCCTCGCCCTGCGGGTCGAGCACGCCATCGCGCAGCATGATGTGAACGCGCGCCTTCATGCCGCCTCTTCAGTTGATCAGTGTCGGTTTCGTCAGATGCGTCGCGTTCGACGGCATCACGCCGAGCCGGCGCGCGACCTCCGTGTAGGCCTCGGCGAGATCGCCGAGATCGCGCCGGAACACGTCCTTGTCGAGCTTGCGCCCCGAGCGCAGGTCCCACAGCCGGCAGCTGTCCGGGCTGATCTCGTCGGCCACGATCAGGCGCTGGAAGTCGCCGTCCCAGACCCGGCCGATCTCGATCTTGAAGTCTACGAGCTTGATGCCCACGCCGAGCATCACCCCGGTCATGAAGTCGTTCACCCGCAGCGCGAGCGCAACCATGTCGTCGAGATCCTGCTGCGCCGCCCAGCCGAAGGCGATGATGTGCTCCTCGCTCACCAGCGGATCGCCGAGCGCGTCGTCCTTGTAGTAGAACTCCACGATCGGCCGCGGCAGCGCCGCGCCCTCCTCGAGCCCGAGCCGCTTGCACATCGAACCGGCGGCCACATTGCGCACCACCACCTCGACGGGGATCAGCTCCACCGCGCGGATGAGCTGCTCGCGCATGTTGATGCGGCGGATGAAATGCGTCGGCACGCCGATGCCGTTGAGCCCCGACATGAAGAACTCGCTCAACCGGTTGTTGAGAACGCCCTTGCCGTCAATCACTGCGTGCTTTTGCGCGTTGTGGGCGGTGGCGTCATCCTTGAAATACTGCACCAGGGTGCCGGGCTCGGGCCCTTCGTACAGGATCTTCGCCTTGCCCTCGTAGACCTTGGTCCGTCGTGCCATGTGAACTCCGATGCGGCCGGAGGCTCGGGCACCCGGCTAACGGGGATATAGGCCAAGCCGCCCCGCGCCGCAAGCCGGGCGATAACGCGGCGCGGGTCTTGCAGGGCACGCCGCGCGGCGTCATATGGAAGGCACAGGATCAGCTGCGAAAGGCCCCGGCCATGGACACTTTCAAGGAACGCCAGCAAGCCTTCGAGGCGAAATTCGCACATGATGCGGAAATGCAGTTTCGCGCCGTGGCGCGGCGCAACAAGCGACTTGGACTCTGGGCGGCCGGCCTGCTCGGCAGGTCCGGCCAGGAGGCCGAGGATTACGCGATGGAGGTGATCCGCGCCGATTTCGAAGAGGTCGGCCACGAGGACGTGTTCCGCAAGGTCGCGCATGATCTCGGCGAGCTCGCCGACGAGGCCACGATCCGCGCCAAGATGGCCGAACTCCTCGCCGACGCGAAGGCAGAGATCATCGCCCAGGACTGATCTCGGCGCCCGCGGGCAAGGAGTGTCCCTGATGACCGATGCGCTCTCGCGGCGGCTCGACGCGCGTGACTGGCTGCTCGCCGACGGCGCGACGGGCACGACGCTGTTCAATATGGGGCTCGGCCCGGGCGACGCGCCCGAGCTGTGGAACGTGGCGCATCCGGCGCATGTGCGCGCGCTCCATGAGGGGCCGGTCGCGGCCGGGTCGGACCTGTTCCTGACCAACTCCTTCGGCGGAAATGCCAGCCGGCTGCGCCTTCACGGCGCGCAGCTCCGCGTGGCCGAGCTCAACCGCGCCGCCGCCGAGATCGGGCGCGATGTCGCGGACCGCGACGGGCGCGGCGTGCTCGTCGCCGGCTCGATGGGGCCGACCGGCGACATCATGGAACCGCTCGGCAGCCTGACCGCCGGGCTCGCGGTCGAGATGTTTCACGAACAGGCCGAGGCCCTGCGCGATGGCGGCGCCGATGTCCTCTGGGTGGAGACGATCTCGGCGCCCGAGGAGTTTCGTGCCGCCGCCGAGGCCGCGCGGCTCGCCGGGATGCCCTGGTGCGGAACGATGAGCTTCGACACGGCCGGCCGGACCATGATGGGGGTGACCTCGGCCGATCTCGTCGCGCTCACGGACCGGCTCGCGCATCCGCCGGTCGCCTTTGGCGCCAATTGCGGCGTCGGCGCGTCGGACCTGCTGCGCACGGTGCTCGGAATGGCGGCGCAGGGTGCGGAGCGGCCGATCATCGCCAAGGGCAATGCCGGGGTGCCCAAGCTCGTCGATGGCAGCATCCGCTATGACGGCACGCCCGATCTGATGGCCGATTACGCCGTGCTCGCGCGCGACTGCGGCGCGCGGATCATCGGCGGCTGCTGCGGGACGACGCCCGAACATCTGCGCCGCATGCGCGCTGCGCTCGAGGAGACGTCACCGGGCGCGCGCCCCAAGCTTGAGACGATCACCGCGCGGCTCGGCGCCCTCTCCTCCGCCGCCGACGGCACCGAACCGGACGCGCCGCGCCCGGAGCGCCGTCGCGGCCGGCGCCGCTGATGCGCACCAACCGCGCGCATCGCGGGCGCGCGGCGTCGTTTCCACCGGAAGCCGCCGCCGGCGCATCGCCACCGCACGGGGCAAGTCGGTCGCGACGGTGGCGGTGTCGCATACCGCCAATCATTCATGGCCCGTCGCACGCATCATGGCCGCACAGGCATGGAGAGACGCGATGGCCGATCAGGACGACGACATCATTCTCGCGGAACTCTCGGACGAGGATCTCGTCCGGCAGATGCATGACGATCTCTATGACGGCCTCAAGGAGGAGGTCGCGGAGGGGGTCAACATCCTGCTCGCGCGGGGCTGGCAGCCCTATGACATCCTCACCGAGGCGCTGGTCGCCGGCATGACGATCGTGGGCTACGATTTCCGCGACGGCATCCTGTTCGTGCCCGAGGTGCTGCTCGCGGCCAACGCGATGAAGGGCGGCATGTTCATCCTCAAGCCGCTTCTGGCCGAGACCGGCGCGCCCAAGCAGGGCAAGATGGTCATCGGGACCGTGAAGGGCGACATCCACGACATCGGCAAGAACCTCGTGGCGATGATGCTGGAGGGGGCGGGTTTTGAAGTGGTCGATATCGGCATCAACAACCCGGTCGAGAACTATCTCGCGGCGCTCGAGCGCGAGAAGCCCGACATTCTCGGCATGTCGGCGCTGCTGACGACGACGATGCCCTACATGAAGACCGTCATCGACACGATGGTGGAAAAGGGGCTGCGCGACGATTACATCGTGCTTGTCGGGGGCGCGCCGCTCAACGAGGAGTTCGGCCGCGCCATCGGCGCCGACGCCTATTGCCGCGATGCCGCGGTGGCCGTCGAGACGGCCAAGGCCTTCGTGGCGCGCAAGCACAACCAGCTCGCCGCGGTCTGAGCCGGGCGGGCAACCGCCGGGAGACACGATGCGACAGCGCGACCGCTTCTTCATCATCATGGCCGTCACCGTTGTGGCCGCCGCCGCGATCACCGTGGCGCTGGGAACGATCCTGTCCTACACGGGTGACGGGATTCAGGGGCCGGAGTTCGCGCTGATCCTGCCGATCCTGATGATCGCGAGCGTCGTGATCTGGATCATCAGCCGGTCCGGGAAATGACGGCGGCGGTGCCCGACGATGCCGCGCTCGCGGTACGCGGGCTGCCGCTCGAGACGCGCGACGGGCGCGTCCTGCTCATTGCCTGCGGCGCGCTCGCGCGCGAGATCCTCGCGCTGCGCCGGGCCAATGGCTGGACGCATATGGATCTGCATTGCCTGCCCGCCGATCTGCATCTGCGCCCTGAGCGCATCCCCGATGCCGTCGAGGCGGCAGTCGCGCGGCTCGGCGCGGGCTATGAGCGCATCTTCATCGTCTACGCCGATTGCGGCACCGGCGGGCGCCTTGCGGCGCGCTGTGCCGCGCTCGGCGTCGAGATGGTGGCGGGGCCGCATTGCTACGCCTTCTTCGACGGGGTCGACACCTTCGCGGCGCGCGGCGATGCCGAGATGCGCGCCTTCTACCTGACGGATTTCCTCGTGCGCCAGTTCGACGCCTTCGTCTGGCGGCCCATGGGCCTCGACCGGCACCCGGAGCTGCGCGACATGCTGTTCGGACAGTACGAGCGGCTGATCTATCTCGCCCAGACCGACGACCCCGCGCTCGACGGGGCGGCGCGCGACTGTGCCGCCCGGCTCGGCCTCGCCTATGAGCGCCGGCTGACCGGCTACGGCGATATTGCCGCGGCGCTCGCCGCGCGGGCCTGAGGGGGTTGCGCGGCGGCGGCCGGCATGGCCTTCTGCGCGGCAGGAGGGCCCGGCATGGATCACGATGCGCTGCGCGACTGGTCGAAACGCGCCGCCGACTGGGCGCATGACTATCATGCCGGGCTGCGCGACCGGCCCGTGCGTGCGCAGGTCGCCCCCGGCGACGTCGCCGCGCGCCTGCCCGCCGCGGCCCCCGAAGCGGCCGAGCCGATGGAGGCGATCTGGGCCGATTTCGAGGCGCTGATCCCCGACGCGATGACCCATTGGCAGCATCCGCGCTTCTTCGCCTATTTCCCGGCCAATGCCGCCCCCGCCTCGATGCTCGCCGAGCAGCTCGCCAATGCCATTGCCGCACAATGCATGCTCTGGCAGACTGCCCCGGCGGCCACAGAGCTCGAGCAGGTCGTCACCGGCTGGCTGCGCGACGCTCTCGCCCTGCCCGGCGACTTCACCGGCACGATCCATGACAGCGCCACGACCGCCACGCTCGCCGCGGTGCTCACCATGCGCGAACGAGCCCTCGGCTGGGCGGGCAATGCGGCCGGGCTCGCCGGGCAGCCCGCGCTGCGGCTCTATACCTCGGCGCAGTCGCATTCCTCCGTCGACAAGGCCGCGCGGGTCGCCGGGATCGGCCAGGAGAACCTCGTGAAGGTGCCGGTGCGGGCGGATCACGGGATGTGCCCCGACGCGCTCGTGCGTGCCATCGCGGCGGACCGGGCGGACGGCTTCTCCCCGGCCGGGGTGGTGCTGTGCGCGGGCGGCACGGGAATTGGCGCCTTCGATCCGATGGCGGAGTGCATCGCGGCGGCGCATGCGGCGGCGCTGCCCGTCCATGTCGATGCGGCCTGGGCGGGATCGGCGATGATCTGCCCGGAGTTCCGGCATCGGTGGGACGGTGTTGCGGACGCCGACAGCGTGGTGGTCAACCCGCATAAATGGCTTGGGGCGCAGTTCGACTGCACGGTGCAGTTCCTGCGCGACCCGGCGGCGCAGATCCGCACGCTCGGCCTCAAGCCCGACTACCTGCAGAGCCCCGGCGCCGGCGAGGTCACCGATTTCAACGACTGGACGCTGCCGCTGGGGCGGCGGTTCCGATCGCTCAAGCTGTGGTTCGTGCTGCGCGCCTACGGGCTCGGAGGGCTGCGCGGGCGGATCCGCGATCACGTCGCTTGGGCGGCGGAGCTTGCGCAGGCGCTCGCGGCGCTGCCCGGCGTCGGGATCGTGACGCCGCCGTCGCTGTCGCTCTTCACCTTCGCGCTGGATGCGGGCGATGCGGCGACGCAGGCGATGCTCGAGCGGATCAATGCGGATGGGCGGGTCTACCTAACCCAGACGCGCCATGACGGGCGATTCGTCATCCGCGTCCAGGTCGGGCCGTTCGACTGCACGCGCGCCGATGTGATGACCGTGCGCGACGTGGTCGCCGAACTCATGCGCTAGAGCGCGTCGCTTCCTTTCGGATTCAGGATTCGCGGATCGGCCATGATGTGGTTCCCGTCCCTTGAGGCAGATATTGGGGTCACAGATGGGCAAGCCACATCCGATAGAACTTCGA
>PUKW01000181.1 GCA_003550665.1 Paracoccaceae bacterium
ACGGCGCCCTCGCTCGTCCAGCGCCGCCCGGCGAGGCGGCGCAGCCGGCGCTTGACCGGCTCGGGCAGGTTCGGGCTGCGCTCCGCCTCGAAGCGCAGCTCGACGGCGGTGGCGACCTTGTTGACGTTCTGCCCGCCGGGGCCCGAGGCGGTGGTGAAATGCTCGGTCAGCTCCCAGTCGGCGATGGCGATATCGTCGGTAATGCGCAGCATGAACCCCTCATGCGAGAAAGGGCCGCGCGATGGCGGCCCTTCCCGAGATCTTCGGAGATGGGCCAGTTAGAGCAAGGCCCAATCAGGGTGGTCAACCCGCGGGACTGCCCTCAGGCCGCGCCTCCCCCGACTGTTCCGGCACCTCTCTCCAACATCACTCTCGACACTGGACCACCTCCTTTCTGCTGCTGCGTTCCAGAGAATCGTGGCACAGATTTTGTGTTTGTCAAAGCCTTTTATGCAGCTTGTTGCGTCAGCCGCCCCACGATGAGCCGGAACGGCACCAGCGCGGCGAGCGCCAGCGCAAGCTTGACGCCCCAATCGGCCACCGCAAGGCTCACCCAGAGCGGCACCACCGGCCCCGCGCCCAGAAGCGGCAGCTCGGTGGCCGCCCAGCTCACATCATCGGCCGGGTTGATGAAGGCGAGCGAGCCGGAAAACGCAATCGAGAAGAACAGTGCCGTGTCCACCGTCGAGCCCACCAGCGTCGAGGCCAACGGCGCACGCCACCACTTGCCCTCGCGCAAAGCGTGAAACAGCGCCACATCGAGCATCTGCGCGGTGAGAAACGCCAGCCCCGAGCCCAGCGCGATTCGCAGCGTCGTCGCGTCGAACCCCGTCGCGATGAAGGAGGAAACCACCCCGACCGCGAAACCCGCCCAGACCACGCGGCGCGCGGCGTCGGGGCCGTAGACGCGGTTCATCACGTCATTGACGAGAAAGGCGAGCGGATAGGTGAAGGCGCCGAGTGTCAGCCATTCGCCGAACTGGAACTGCACGAGGATATTCGAGGCCACCACGATGGCGGCCATCGCGAGGATGCCGGGAAGATGTGTGCGGGTCATGTCGATTCCGTTTTGACAAGGTCGCGGAGACTTGGCCGCCCGAACGGCGACGCGCCCGCATAGCGCCGCGCGCCGCGCCGATCAAGCCTCCCCGCGCACCGAGCCCTCGGGCCGCACCCAGTACATCAGCACGAGCCCGACCGAGAACAGCAGGATCAGCGGCGCCACCCCGAGGCGCTGATCGCCGGTGATCTGCGTGGCGAGCGCGACGAGGCCGGGGGCGACGAAGGAGGTCGCCTTGCCCGACAGCGCGTAGAGGCCGAAGCCCTCGGTCATGCGCGCCTCGTTGCCCTGGCGCACCATCATGGTGCGCGACGCGGCCTGCAGCGACGCCCCCGCCGCCCCGATGATGCCGCCGCAGATGAAGAACATCACGTCGGGCAGCATCGACCCCGGCTCCACCGGCACCAGAAGCACCATGTCGCGCGATGTCGTCACCACCAGCAGACACACCGCGATCAGCCCGCAGATACCGGCGATGATCACCGGCTTGGGCCCGAAGGCACTGTCGGCGCGCCCGCCGATCCAGGCAAACACCGCGCCAGTGAGCGCCGCGGTGATGCCGAACACGCCGATCTGGGTGATCGACCAGCCCAGCACCCCGGCGGCGTAGATCCCCCCGAAGGCAAAGACCCCGTTGAGCCCTTCGCGGTAGAACATCGAGCCGCCGAGATAGGCGAACAGGCTCGGCCGGCGCGGCAGCGAACGGATCGTGGTCCACAGCTCCGACAGCCCGCGCCGGATCGCGCCTTCGGTGCGCGGCTGCGGCGCGGGCTCGGGCACCCACAGAAAGAACGGGATGACGAAGACGAGATACCACAGCGCCGTGAACGGCCCCACGGCACGCGTGCCCTCGCGCGCCTCGGGGTCGAAGCCCAGAAGCGGCTCGATCCCCAGAAGGGTGGTGCCGTCCTCGTTCTCGGCGAGAAACAGCAGCACGATGACGAGCGAAAGCATCCCGCCGAGATAGCCAAAGCCCCAGCCCGAGCCCGAGATCCGCCCCAGCTCGGACCGGTTGCCGAGGCTGGGCAGGATCGAGTTGACGAAGATGATCCCGAATTCGAGCCCGAACATCCCGATCGCGAAGGCGACAAGCACCCAGATCACCGGGTCCGCCCCCGGCACCGCGAACCACAAGAGCGCCGCCCCGGTGACGTAGACGACCGACCACAGCACGATCCAGGGCCGCTTGGGCCCAGCGCTGTCGGCGATGGCGCCGAGGATCGGGGCGAGCGCGGCGATGCAGATGCCCGTGATCGCGAGGGTCCAGCCCCACATCGCCTGCCCCGTGGCCGGATCGGGCGCCACCGAAGCGGCGAAATAAGGGGCGAAGACGAAGGTCAGGATCAGCGTGTTGTAGGGCTGATTGGCCCAGTCGAAGAACCACCAGCCCCAGATGCGCCTGCCTTGCGGTGGTATCTGCATTACCGGCCCCGTTTGCCCGCCGCCATCAGATAGAGCGCGCCGCCCCCGCGCAAGGGGTCAGCGCGCCGGCGGCCAGGGGCGCGCGTCCTCCGCCGCGATCCAGGCGCGCGCCCAGTCGGGCAGCGGCGGGCTCTCGGCCGGGCCACCCATCGCGGCGGTGACCTCTTGCGGCGGCACGATCCCGCTCGCGGTGATCACCGCCGAGCGCAGCAGCATCTGGTTGGCGCATTCGCCGTCCGGGCGCCACAGCGACTGGTCGATATAGATGAAGCGGTGATCCCAGCCCAGCGTCCGGGTGCGCATCTCCAGCACCGACAGCGCCGTGATCCGGCGCCGGTAGCGCACCGATACCCCCGCTACCGTGGCGCGCCAGCGATTCGCGCGCATCGCCGCGAACAGCCCCACCCGGCGCGAATAGGGTAGCCGCCCCAGATCGTAGATCGTGAGCGTGCGCCCGTTATTGAGCTCGGACCACGGATCGAGATCCCAGGGCCAGACCCGGTGATGCGAGACATGCGTGTCCGCCAGTCCCAGCGGCGGCGCATCGCGAAAGCGGCGGAACTCGTTGGCGAGGCGCAGGAAGGGATACATCGGGTTCAGTCCTCGCAGTTCGAGATTTCGTCGAGGAGCGCCGGGCCGAAACGCGCGGTACGCGCGGCGTCCATCCCCGGGATGCGGGCGAGCGCGTCGGGGCTGTCCGGGCGGGCCTGTGCGATGCGGCGCAGGGTGGTTGTCGACAGGCTGAGGGGCTTTTCGGTGCCGTCGGGGCCGCGGGCGAGGTCGCGCTGGATGGCGTGGAGCCGGTCGAGGAGCGCGCCCTCGGGCCGCCCGGCGAGCTTGCGCCGGGCCGGGTGCTGCGGCGGCGGGGCGGCACCGGTGATGACCTCCAGAAAGGCGGCGCCGTAGCGTTCGAGCTTGGTCGCGCCGACGCCGGAGATGCGCGCCATCGCGTCGAGGCTGTCGGGGCGCGCCTCGGCCATCTCGATGAGGGGGCGGTCATTGAAGACGATGTAGGCGGGCATCCCGGCCGCCTCGGCGAGTTCGCGCCGCTTGGCCTTGAGCGCGGCAAGAAGCGGCGCGTCGTCCTCGGAGACGATCGCGGCGGGCTCGGCGCGCGCTGGCGCGTCCTTGCGCGGCGGCGCCGCATCCTCGCGCAGCATCACCTCGGTCTCGCCGCGCAGCACCGGGCGCGCGGCCTCGGTCATACGCAGCGCGCCGTGGCGCGCCGGGTCGGGACGGATCAGGTCATGCGCCATCATCTGGCGAAACACCCCCTGCCAGGCACCCCGCGCGAGCTCGCGCCCGACCGCGAAGGTGGGCAGCCGGTCATGGCCGCGGGTGCGCACCTTGTCGGTGGCGTTGCCGGTGAGGATGTCGATCAGGTGTCCCGCTCCGAAGCCCTCGCCCGTGCGCAGCACCGCCGAGAGCGCCTTGCGCACCGGCTCGGTGGCGTTGAAGAGCTTCGCGGGCATCGCGCAGGTGTCGCAATTGCCACAAGGCGCGCTCTCCTCGCCGAAATAGCGCAGCAGCACCTGCCGGCGGCAGCGCGGCGCCTCGGCAAGGCCCAGAAGCGCGTTGAGCCGGGCGTGATCAGCGGCCTTGCGCGCATCGGGGGCCGCGCCCTCGTCGATCTGGGCACGGCGCATGCGGATGTCGTCGGGGCCGAACAGGGTGAGTGTGTCGGCCGGCGCCCCGTCGCGCCCGGCACGGCCGATCTCCTGGTAGTAGCCCTCGACGGATTTGGGCAGGTCGGCATGCAGCACCCAGCGGATATCGGGCTTGTCCACGCCCATGCCGAAGGCGATGGTGGCCACCACGATCAGCCCGTCCTCGATCTGGAAGGCGCGCTCGACGGCGCGGCGTTCCTCGGGGTCGAGCCCGGCGTGATAGGCGCGCGCGCTGTGGCCGGCGGCCTCGAGCGCGGCTGCAAGCGTTTCCGTGCGCGCGCGCGAGGCGCAATAGACGATCCCTGCCTGCCCGCGCTGGCGCGCGGCGAAATCGAGCACCTGCTGGCGCGGCTTGTTCTTGGCCGCGAAGGCGAGGCGGATATTGGGCCGGTCGAAGCCGCGCAGGAAAAGCTCGGGCGCGGTGTCGAAAAGCCGCGCGGCGATCTCGTCGCGGGTCTCGGCATCGGCGGTGGCGGTGAAAGCCGCAAGCGGCACGCCGAGCACTCGGCGCAGCTCGCCGATGCGCAGGTAATCGGGGCGGAAATCATGGCCCCACTGGCTGACGCAATGCGCCTCGTCGACGGCGATGAGCCGGCAACCCGCGCGGCGCAGCAGCGCGAGCGTGCCCGACCCGGCGAGCCGCTCGGGCGCCATGTAGAGGATCCTGAGCCGACCGGCATCGATGGCCTCGAAGACCGCCTCGGTCTCCTCTTCGGTGTTGCCGGAGGTCAGCGCGCCCGCCGCTACACCCGCGGCCTCCAGCGCGCGGACCTGGTCGCGCATCAGCGCGATGAGCGGCGAGATCACCAGCGTCAGCCCGTCGCGGCACAGCGCCGGAAGCTGGTAGCACAGCGACTTGCCGCCGCCCGTGGGCATGATGGCGAGCACGTCGCGCCCGGCGGTTACGGCCTCGACGATCTCGCGCTGGCCGGGCCGGAAATCCGCGAAGCCGAAGACGCGGGAGAGCAGCGCGCGCGGGTCGGTCGCGGTCATCGCCCGATCCGTCACATCACCAGATGCGCGTTGTTGATGATGATGATGCGCAGCGCGTAGACCGCCACGAGGGCGATCAGCGGCGTCAGGTCGATGCCGCCGAGATCGGGCATGAAGCGACGGATGCGGCTGTAGGCGGGCTCCAGCAGCCGGTTCAGCCCGTCCCAGATCGAGGCGACGATGGGCTGGCGCAGCGTCAGGACCTGGAAGTTGATCAGCCAGCTGAGGATCACATGCGCGATGATGAGAAACCAGATCACGTCAAGGATCAGCAGAAGGATCTGCAGGATGGAGGTCATGGGCCGGTCCCTCGCTTGCGCATCGTGTTGGCGCCTGTCGTAATGCCCCGCCCCGGCGCTGGCAACCGGCATCTGGACAGTGCGCGCCACATCGCTAGATTGCGCCGCTGCACAAGGAGGTTACATGCTCGTCGTCCTGTCCCCCGCGAAGAAACTCGACTGGTCGCAAGGCGCCGGGACGGCGGTGACGGAGCCGCCGTTTCGCGATGACGCGAACGCGCTCGCCGAGGTGGCGCGCGAGCTGTCCGCCGCGGAGCTCGGCAAACTCATGGGCATCAGCGACAAGCTCGCCACCCTCAATCACCGCCGCTTCGCCGATTTCGCCGACGACCCGGAGCCGGAGGCGCTGCGCCCCGCCGCGCTCGCCTTCGCCGGCGACACCTATACCGGGCTCGACGCGCCGAGCCTCGACGATGACGCGCTGCGCTGGGGGCAGCGGCACCTGCGCATCCTGTCGGGGCTTTACGGCGTGCTGCGCCCGCTCGACGGGATTCAACCCTACCGGCTCGAGATGGGCTCGAAGCTCGCCAACCCGCGCGGACGCGATCTTTATGCGTGGTGGGGCGGCCGGGTCGCCGAGGCGCTCAACGACGCCGCCGCCGAGTCCGGGACCGATGTGCTCGTCAATTGCGCCTCGCAGGAGTATTTCGGCGCGGTGGACCGCGACACGCTTGCGCCGCGGGTCATCACCCCGGCCTTCATGGAAGAGCGCGGCGGCGCGCCGAAGGTCATCAGCTTTCATGCCAAGAAGGCGCGCGGCGCGATGGCGCGCTTCATCTGCGAGCACCGGGTTACCGATCCGGAGGCGCTCAAGGACTTCGACACCGGCGGCTATCGCTTCGCGCCGGAGCTGTCGGAGCCCGACAAGCCCGTCTTCCTGCGCGACGGGTAGCGCCCGCGCGCAGCGCCGCCTAGATGGGCGCGAGGAGGGCAAGATGCAGAAATTCCTGATCCTGCTCGGCGTGGTGATCCTGGTCGTGGGGCTGGCCTGGCCGTGGCTGCGCCAGCTTCCGATCGGGCGGCTGCCCGGCGATTTCACGCTGCAGGTCGGGGGCGCGACGATCTACCTGCCTCTGGGCACCTCGATCCTGATCAGCGTGATCCTGACGCTCCTGCTGCGGCTCATCCGCTGAACCGGTCAGCGCCCGGCGGGGCGGAAATTGTCGGGATGTGCCGCGGCGAAGGCGGGCAGCGCCTCGAGAGCGTCAGCAACCGCCTTGATGCGCCGGTGGCCGGAGATGTCGACCTGCCAGCG
>PUKW01000175.1 GCA_003550665.1 Paracoccaceae bacterium
AGCCGCAGGATGCGCCAGACGCGCAGGAAATAGCTGCTCGGCCCGCCGAGCACCGGCTGCGCGAGCCAGAGCGCCGCGTAGCCGAAAACGTATCCGAAGAAAAAGCTCGCCGGGCTCAGCTCGGCCACCAGAACCGCCCAGACGAGCGCGAGCAGCAGATTGAGGACGAACAGGTTCATTGCGCCTCCTCCGCCGCGTCGCCGGTCGCGTCCTCCGAGGCGCCGAGGACGGCTTCGACATAGGCGCTCGGGTCGAGCAGCTGTTCGGCGGCGCGCTCGGCGAATTCGACGAAGGGTTGGGGCCCCAGGCCGATGATGATGGTGAGCACCGCAAGCCCGATGATCGGGGTGAGCGAGGCCCACAGCACCGGCTTGGTGACGCGGCCGAAATGCGGCTCGACCTTGTCGGGGTGCGGCTTCCAGAACGCCTCGGCCCAGATCTTGGTCATCGAGAACACCGTCAAGAGCCCCACCAGCAGCGCGATGAAGGCGATGAACCACGCCTCGATCTCCAGCGAGGCCTTCACGATCAGGTACTTCGCCCAGAAGCCCGACAACGGCGGAAAGCCCGCCAGCGAGAAGGCCGGGATGATGAACAGCGCCCCGAGCATCGGGCTCGACTTGTAGAGCCCGCCGATGCGGTTGAGATCGGTGCCGCCCGCGAGCCGGCCGCCGAGCCCGGCGATGAGAAACAGGTTCGCCTTCACGATGATATGGTGCACGAGGTAGAACACCCCGCCCATGATCCCCAGCGGCGTGAAGATGGCAAGGCCCAGCGTCATGTAGCCGATCTGGCTGATGATGTGAAACGACAGGATCTTGCGAAAATCGGTCTGCGCGGCCGCGCCGAGAACGCCGGTGAGCATCGTCAGCGCCGAGGCCCAGAGCAGAACCTCATGCGTGAAGCCCACATCGCCCGTGAAGATCAGCGTGAACATCCGCATCAGCGCATAGACGCCGACCTTGGTCAGAAGCCCCGCGAACACCGCGGAGACGGAAAACAGCGGCGTGTGATACGACGCCGGCAGCCAGAAGAAGAGCGGAAACATCGCCGCTTTCACCCCGAAGGCGACCATGAACATCATCGCCACCACGGTGACGAGGCCCTGGTTCTCGACCTCGGCGATGGCGCCGCTCAGATCGGCCATGTTGAGCGTGCCGGTCATCCCGTAGATCAGCCCGATCCCGGCGAGGAACATGATCGTGGAGACCAGGTTGAGCGCGACATACTTGATGCCGCCATCGATCTGCTCGCGCGAGCCCCCGAGCACGAGAAGCCCGAAGGACGCGATCAGCATCACCTCGAACCAGACATAGAGGTTGAACAGGTCGCCCGTGAGGAACGCGCCGCATACCCCGGCGAGCAGGAAGTGATAGAGCGCGTGATAGCCGAGCCGCTCAAGCCGCTCGCTCACCTCGCCGAGCGCATAGATCGCCACCGCGAGCCCGGTGATCGCGGTGATCAGCACCATCACCGCGGCGAGCAGATCGGCCACCAGCGTGATCCCGAACGGCGCGACCCAGGTGCCGAGCTGGCCCGTGACATGCCCCTCGGCAAGCACCATCGCCATCAGGAAGATTGAGGCCGCGAGCGACGCCACCGCGCCGCCGACCGACACCCATTTGCCCGCATCGCTCGAGCGCATCAGGAACGCTGCGATGCCGGTGACAAAGGGGATGAAGATGGGAAGGCTGAGCGCCCAGATCATTTGCGATCCTCCTCGGGCTCGGCCACGCGCATGTCGTCGGCTTCGAGCGTGCCGAGCGACTGATAGGCGCGAAAGACGAGGACGAGCGCAAAGGCGAGCAGCCCGAAGCCGATAACGATGGCCGTCAGCACGAGCGCCTGCGGCAGCGCATTGGCGACCTCACCCGGCGGGCTGTCGGCTCCGGTGGGGATCAGCGCGGGCGCGCCGGGCGTCAGGCGTCCGCCCGTGAAGATCACGAGATTGGCCGCGTTCGAGATCAGGATCAGCCCGAACAGAAAGCGCAGCATGTTGCCCGACAGCATCAGATAGACCGACGCCGTCATCAGCACGCCCACCACGATCGCGAGTACCGGTTCCATTCAGACCTCTTCCTCGAGCGAGAGCGCAAGCGACAGCACCGAGCCGAGCACCACGAGGTAAACGCCCACATCGAACACGAGCACGGTGTTGAGCGAGAAGGCCGCGGTCTCGTAGCTGTCGCCACCGACCCAGTGCCACTGCCCGGTGAAGGGCGGATCAAAGACCACCCCCGCGAAGAGCCCGGAGGCGAGCGCGATCCCGAGCCCGACCATGGCGAGCGCCTCGGGCGAGACGCGCAGCACGCGCCTTGCCTCGGCCGCGCCGGCGGCCACGGCCTGCACGATGAAGGCTGTCGCGCCGATCAGCCCGCCGATGAAGCCGCCGCCCGGCTCGTTATGCCCGCGCAGCAGCATGAAGATCGAGAACACCAGCATCAGCACCAGGAGCAGGCGCGCGGCGGTCATCAGGATGATGGATTTCATGACGCCTCCTTCTCGGGCGCGCCCTTGAGCAGCGCATAGGCCCCGATCGCCGCGATCACGACCACGGCGATCTCGCCAAAGGTATCCAGCGCGCGGAAGTCCACGAGGATCACGTTGACAATGTTGCGCCCGAAGGCCTCGGGCCAGCTCGTGACCTCGAAATAGTCAGTCAGGTTGCGGTCGATCGGCCCGTCGGACGCCATCATCAAAAGCGCCGTCGTCAGACCCCCGACAACGAGCGCCACGCCCGCATGCACCTTGCGCACGCCGTGCTCCTTGGGCAGCAGCGGCAAGTGCAGCGCCGCCACCGCGAAGAGCACGACGATCAGCATCTCGACAAGAAGCTGCGTGATCGCGACATCCGGCGCACCGTAGAGCACGAAGATCAGCGCGACCGCGATCCCCACCACGCCGAGCCCGGCGATCGCGGCAATGCGCGAGATGCTGAAGACCGCGACCGCGCTGCCGGCGATCACCAGCGCCACGACGATCCAGTGCGTCAGGTCGAGCGTCGGAAATTCCGGCACGCGATCGATGCCGCCGCGCGCCGCGATCGTCACCAGCAGCGTGGCCGACATGGTCGCGAAGATCCACATCAGGTAGTTCGTCAGATACCCGGATTGCAGGATCCGCGTCTGCCAGGCGGCGACGGCCTTCAGCCCGTCGAGGAACCGGTCCCAGCGCTCGTCGAAGTCGATCAGCCGCGCCTCGGCCTCGGCGATGCGCGCGCGCAGCCACAGATGGCGCAGATAGACCGCGGTGCCGCCGGCGAAGGTCACGAGGCTGAGGATCAGCGGCAGGTTGATCCCGTGCCACAGCGTCAACTCCGCGACCGTGCCCTCGCGCCCGAGCACCGCATGCACCCCGGGGGTGACGAGCGGCCCGCCGATCACCCAAGGAATCAGCCCGAAGGCGAGCCCGCACGCCGCGAGGATCAACGGCCCGGCGAGCATCGGCCACGGCCCCTCATGCGGCGTCTTGGGCAGCTCGCCCCCCGCGGGGCGCCAGAACGGCTTGAAGGCCACGATGAACGCGGTGGCAAAGAGCAGGATGTTGGCGATCAGCGCGGCCCCCACCACGAGAACCGCACCCGGCATCTCGAGCCCGCCGGCATAGAGGATCTCCTTGCCGATGAAGCCCACGAAGGGCGGCAGCCCGGCCATCGACAGCCCGATCACCGCCGCCGCGAGCGTGGTGACCGGCATCGACCGCGCGAGCCCGCCGAGCAGGCGCGCATCGCGCGTGCCGGTCTCGTGATCGATGATGCCCACGACGAGGAACATCCCCGCCTTGTAGAGCGAGTGCACGATGAGGAAGGTCATCATGCCGGTGATCGCGTAGCCCACCGGCGCGGCGAGAAACAGCGTCAGCGTGCCGAGCGCCATCAGCGTGGTATAGGCGAGCGCGAGCTTCAGGTCGGTCTGGCGCAGCGCCATCACCATCGCGAAAACCGCCGTGAAGCCACCGAACAGGATCAGCGTCCAGGTCCATATCTCGGTCGCGCCCAGTGTCGGGTGCATCCGCGCCAGCAGATAGACCCCGCCCTTCACCATCGTCGCCGAGTGCAGGTAGGCCGAGACCGGCGTGGGCGCGGCCATCGCATTGGGCAGCCAGAAATGGAACGGAAACTGCGCCGACTTGGTGAAGGCGCCGAGCAGGAACAGGATCAGCACCGGCAGATACATCGCATGCTCTGTGAAGGGCTCGTCCATGGCGCGGATCTCGGAGAGCTCGAAGCTGCCCGCCGACACGCCGAGCAGGATCATCCCCGCCAGCAGCGCGAGCCCGCCCGCGGCCGTGACCAGCAGCGCCTGCAGCGCCGAGCGGCGCGAATCCGGCGCGGCGTGGGAAAAGCCGATCAGCAGGTAGGAGGTGATCGTCGTGAGCTCCCAGAACACGAACAGCACGATCAGGTTGTCGGCCACGACGAGGCCGAGCATCGAGAGCATGAACAGCGTCAGATAGAGCATGAAGCGGCTGAAATGCTCGTGCCCGTCGAGATAGGCACAGGAATAGAGCAGAACCAACGCCCCGATCCCCGTGATCAGCAGCGCGAAGCTCAGGCTCAGCCCGTCCACCACGAAGGAGATCGAGATATCGAGGCTCGGCACCCAGGGGATCGCCCAGCGCAGCACCTCACCGTCGGCCACCGCCGGCGCCATGCCCAGAAACCACACGAAGAGCGCAGCCGCGATGAGTACGGGCAGCGCACCCGAAATGGTATAGAGATCCGACCTCCGGCCCGGAGTGCCCGCCATGTTACCACCGTCCCGTTGCCGCCCGACTTGATCGTCTTGATCGTCCTTTGCGCGCCGCAGCGCGGCACATCCGCGTGCATTCCGGCTGTAGCTAAAGTGGCCGCGTCGTCATGTCAAACCGATCCCGTACCCGGTGCGTCACTCCCCGCCGCGCCCGGTGAGCTTGCGCCAGGCGTCGCGCAGCCGGGCGCGTGCGGGCGCCGAGGCCTCGGCCATCCGCTCGGCGCGCGGTGCGAACCAGCGATCGCGAATCCGCACCCAGACGCGCCATACGAACATCGCCAGCACCCCGAGAATCACCAGCGCCGAGATCGTCGCCCAGGGGAACACGCGCTCCTCCGGCCCCTCGGCGATGCGCAGCTGCACGACATTGGGGAAGATGCTGATGATCTCGTTGCGCCAGCCGTAATAGGTCACGACGAGATATTGCGGATCATTGGAACTCGAGATCAGGTCGCGGGCCCGGGCCTGCAGATTGGCGCTGCCGAACTTGAAATAAGGCGGCCAGCCCCAGCCCGTGTCCTGGTTGCGGAAGACCCGCTCGCGGCCCTCGGGTGTCATCGTTTCGATCAGGCGCACATCGCGGGTGGGCGCGTCGGCGGTGCCGCCGGCGGCCTCGGAATAGAAGAATCGGTTGAGCCCGAAATCCATGCGCTGGGTCTCGACGCCGACGATGCGCACGACCTCGTGGCGCGGCAGATTGTAATGCAGCGTGGCCAGAACCAGCGCCACGAGAAGGATGCGGATGGTCCAGCGAAGATAGATCATGGGCGGCTCCCGAAGCGGCGCGACATCGTCAGACCCCGTCGAGCAGGGCGCGCATCAGCGGCGCGCGCGGATCGCGCAGCCCGTCGATGACGTCGAAATGGTGGCGGTGCGGGTCGATGGTCAGCGGCGCGCCCCAGGCCTCGGACAGCCAGCGCGCCTGATCGAGGAAGGCCGGCCGTTCGGCGCCGCCGACCCAGACATGCACATCCGCGCCGGGCAGGGGGGCATGATCCATCGGGCTCTCGGCAGCGGCCTCGGCGGCGTCGAGGCGCAGATCGTCGTTGATCGCGGTCTGCATCAGTGGGCGCAGATCCGACAGCGGCGAGATCGGCACCACCCGCGCGAGCCGTTCGCGCGCCGAGGGTGCCGCCTCCGCGCACAGCATCCGCGCGCTCAGATGCCCGCCGGCCGAGTGCCCCGTGAGCACCACCGGGCCGGCCACTTCGGCGGCGGCGGCATCGACGGCGGCGGCGATCTCGCGCGTGATCCGCGCGATGCGGGCCTCGGGGCAGAGCGTGTATTCGGGCAGCGCCGCCGCCCAGCCCCGCGCCAGCGCCCCGGCGGCGAAATGCGACCAGTCCGCCTTGCCGAAGGCGCGCCAGAAACCGCCATGCACGAAAATCATCAGCCCGCGCGGCGCGGCCTCGGGCATGAACAGATCTAAGGCCGCACGCGGCGCATCCCCGTACGGCACCCCGAGCCGGGCGCGCGCCCCGAGCGCGTCGCGAAACGCCGCCGCCTCGGCCGCCCAGCGCGCCGGGTATTCGGCGCCGCCGGGGATGAAGGGCGCATTGGCGTAGGCGGTGTCAAGATCCATGCCGGTCTCCTGCGTGGCGCCCCTAATAGCTGGACAAACGGCGCGAGGCCATGCATTCCATGACGCCGACCGCGCATTTGTGGAGGGGACCCATGCTCGACACCAAGACCGATCTCAAGAGCCTCCTGTCGGACCCGGCGCTGCTGGAGACGCGCGCCTATCTCGCCGGCGACTGGGTCGCGGCCGATGACGGCGCGACCTTCGCCGTCACCAACCCCGCTCGCGGCGATGTCATCGCCGAGGTCGCCGACCTGACCCGCGCCGAGACCGCGCGCGCCATCGCCGCCGCCGAGACCGCGCAGAAGGACTGGGCCGCGCGCACCGCCAAGGAGCGCGCCGCGATCCTGCGCCGTTGGTTCGAGCTGATGATGGAGAACCAGGACGACCTCGCCACCATCCTGACCGCCGAGATGGGCAAGCCCCATGCCGAGGCCAGGGGCGAGATCGCCTACGGCGCGAGCTTCATCGAATGGTTCGCCGAGGAGGGCAAGCGCGTCTACGGCGAAACGATCCCGGGCCACCAGCCCGACAAGCGCATCACCGTGATCCGCCAGCCCATCGGCGTGGCCGCCTCGATCACGCCGTGGAACTTCCCCAACGCGATGATCACCCGCAAGGTCGGCCCCGCGCTGGCCGCAGGGTGCAGCTTCGTCGCCCGCCCCGCCGCCGAGACGCCGCTTTCGGCGATCGCGCTCGCGGTGCTGGCGCAGCGCGCCGGGGTGCCGCGCGGGGTGCTGTCGGTGATCCCGTCCTCGCGCTCCTCCGATATCGGCAAGGAGTTCTGCGAGAACCCCGCCGTGCGCAAGCTGAGCTTCACCGGCTCCACCGAAGTGGGCCGCATCCTGCTGCGCCAGGCGGCCGACCAGGTGATGAAATGCTCGATGGAGCTGGGCGGCAACGCGCCCTTCATCGTCTTCGACGACGCCGATCTCGACGCCGCCGTCGAGGGCGCGATGATGTCGAAATACCGCAATAACGGCCAGACCTGCGTGTGCGCCAATCGCATCTACGTGCAGGCGGGGGTCTACGACAAGTTCGCCGAGAAGCTCGCCAAGGCCGTCGATGCGATGACGGTGGGCGACGGGCTCGGCGAGGGCGTCAATGCCGGCCCGCTGATCACACAGGATGCCGTCACCAAGGTCGAGTCCCACATCAAGGATGCCCTCGACAAGGGCGCGACTCTGGTCACGGGCGGCAAGCGCCACGCGCTCGGCGGCACCTTCTTCGAGCCCACCGTGCTCACCGGGGTGACGCGGGAGATGGCCGTGGCCAGCGAGGAGACCTTCGGACCCGTCGCGCCGCTGTTTCGCTTTGAGAGCGAAGAGGAGGTTATCGAGCAGGCCAACGCGACGATCTTCGGCCTCGCCGCGTATTTCTACGCGCGCGACATCGGCCGCGTCACGCGCGTGCAGGAGCAGCTCGAATACGGCATTGTCGGCGTGAACACGGGCATCATCTCGACCGAGGTCGCCCCCTTCGGCGGGGTCAAGCAGTCCGGCCTCGGGCGCGAGGGCTCCAAGCACGGGATCGATGACTATCTCGAGATGAAATACATCTGCACCGGCATCTGATCACGCGGTTGCGCGGTGCGGCGATGGGGATCTGATGGGTGTCGGCACCGCCGCCCGCGGCGACCCGCGCCGGCCACGCGGGGCCGTGGGGCGTGCCAGCTCACCGTTCATGGGTCGCGCACCGCGCCGGGTCGTGCCGTCGCAGGGGAGCCGAACTCGTAGCGCTCCAGAGTTTCGTAGGCCGCGCCGTTGCTTGTCAGGTGGCTTCGCATCAATGCGAAATACGAAACGGTGAAGGGATCGGCGCGGAAATCGGCGCAGGCGACGAGCGCATGCTCCAGCCGCACGAGGTCAACCTCATGCGGACGCATCCGCGCGAGCGTGACATGCGGCGTGAACCGGCGCGATTCGAGCGCGATCCCCACGCCGCGCGCCGCCGAGGCCACCTTGCGTTGCAGGTGATCGAGCGCGGGGCTCGGCGCGACACCCGCCCAGACATTGCGCGGCTTGCGGCCGCCGAAGATCCCGACGCCTTGCAGTGTCAGCGCGAGAGGCTCCGCCCGGATCGCGCGGCAGGCATGGTGCATCTCCTCGAGCCGGTCCTTGGGCTGCGCGCCCAGAAAGGCGAGGGTGACATGCATGTTTTCGGGCGGCACGCGGCGCGGCAACGGCAGCATGTGCTGCAAGAGCTCGAGCCGGGCCTGCGTTTCCTCGGGCAGGGGTATCGCCACGAAGGCCCGGATCATCGCCGCCCCAGCAACGCGAGCCGGTCGCGCAGCGCCGCGCGCACCGGGCCCTCGCGCGGCGTATCCCGCAGCGTGGTGAACCAGTGCTCGGGAGGGTCACGCCCGACCCGCGGCGCGCCCGGCCATTCCAGCGCGCGCAGAACCGCCTCGGCGCGCTGCGGCAGGCGATCGGGGATGACGTGATCGTTGAGCACGGCCCAGACCCCGGTCCAGAGGCGCGCGACCGACCATGGGTTGTAGCCGCCACCGCCGAGCACCACGAGCCGCGGCGCCATCTCGCGAACGGCGGCGATCACGCCGAAATGTGCGTTGTTCGACAGCGCCAGCCGCGACAAAGGATCCTCGAGGACGGCATCGGCGCCGCACTGCACCACCAGCGCGTCGGGCGTGAAGGCGGCAAGCCGCGGCAGGATCAGCTGATCGAGGATCGCGCGCATCTCGGTATCGTTCATGCCACGCGGCACCGGAAGGTTGAAGTGCAGACCGCCGCCATCATCCTCCAGCGCGCCGGTGAACGGCCAGCGCCGCTCCTCATGCACCGATATGAGCAGCGCCTGCGGATCGCCCGCGAAGGCATGGCAGACTCCGTCGGCGTGATGCGCATCGATGTCGAGATAGGCGATGCGCTCCAGACCCTGCCGGCGCAGCGTGAGCAGGCAAAGCACCGGGTCGTTGAGATAGCAAAACCCGTTGGCGTAATCGGGAAAGGCATGATGGGTGCCGCCCGCGGGGGCGTGCAAGATGCCGCCACCGCGCACGAGTTCGGCCGCGAGCATCGTGCCGCCCGCCGAGGTGGCGGGGCGACGGAAAACCTCCGCAAAGACGGGGTTCGCCGTCGTGCCCAGATTGTGCCGCGCGCGCGTGGCCGCATCGACGCTGCCCGCGGCCTCGGCGCGCTGAAGGGCGGCGATGTAGTCGGCGCTGTGCCACAGCCGCAGCGCGGCGGGTTTGGCGCGCGGGCTGGTCACGTATTGCGCCGGTGGCAGCCAGCCAAGCGCGCCGGCCAGGTCCATCACGGTGGACACCCGCGGAATGCGAAGCGGGTGGCCGGGTCCGTAGCTGGACCCTCGGTAGATCCGCGCGCCGATAAACCGCGGCGCGGTCAGGCGCTCGGTGTCCTTCATGCGGCTACGGTAACGCGCGCCGATTGCGCTTCAAGGCCGCTGGACGCGCTGATCGGGGAGTTCGCCGCTTGCGACCAGACATGCGGCGGGGGCCGGGGCCGCGCAAACTGCGATGCGGCGCTGCTGCCGGGCTGACCCTGCACGCACCGTATGTCCGGTAATCAAGATTATGTTAAGTAATGCGTCCATGCCGGGGGTGGATCAGCTCTGCGACATCCTGACAGCCTCGGTGAACTCTTCGGTTAACTGACCGATCTCCTCGATGCCAAGAGAAATCCGGAAGAACCCTTCGCCGATCCCGAGGCTGCGACGTTCCGCCTCGGTCAGGCCGCGATGCGATGATGATGCCGGATGCGAGAGCGTCGTGCCGATATCGCCGAGCGTCGGCGCGAACGGAACCGCACCGGCCCCGCGGGTCAGCGCGTTGGCGGCGGCGCGCGCATCGGCAACCTCGAAGCTCACCATGGTTCCGCCGCGCGCGCCGAGCAGATGGCGCGCCCGCGCATGGTCCGGGTGATCGGGGCGCAGCGGATAGAGTACACGCCGCACGCCCGGCATGGACGCGAGATGATCCGCCAGCGCGGCGGCGTTGCTCTCGGCGCGGTCGTAGCGCAGCGCGAAGGTGTGCAGCCCGCGCTCCGCGAGCCAGCAATCGAACGGGCTCGGCGTGAGTCCGGCTGTCACGGCGAAATCGGTGATCGCGCGGCGATGATCGGGATCGCGCGCGGCGACATAGCCGAGCGTGGCATCGGAATGCCCCGACAGCAGCTTGGTTACCGAATGGATCACGATATCGGCGCCGTGGTCGAGCGGCCGGTACCCGCGCGGCGTCGTGAAGGTGTTGTCCACCACGAGCAGGATGCCACGCTCGGCGCAGAGCCGCGCCAGCCCGTCCATATCCGCGATCCGCAGCGTCGGGTTGGAGACGACCTCGACCAGAACGAGCCGCGTCTGCGGTCGCAGCGCGGCTGCTACCGCCTCGATATCCGTCGGGTCAGCGAGCGTCGTCGCGACACCGAGCCGCGGCAGGTCATCGCGCATCAGCCGCAGGCATCGGCCATAGAGCTGATCGCCGCCGACGACATGATCCCCGGACCGCAGCAGCCCCATGAGAACGGCTGTCACCGCCGCCATGCCCGAGCCGGTGATAATCCCGCCCTCGGCACCTTCCAGTGCGTCGATGGCGCGGGCGAGGACATCCGCGTTCGGATGGCCCTCGCGGGCATAGCTGTAGCCCGGCGCCCGCCCCTCGTAACGATCGTCGAGCGCGTCGGGATCGGTGCTGCGATAGACGACGGAGGGCTGGATCGGAGTGCCGACGGCGTCCGCCGCGCCCGCGGGCCAGGGAACGCGGCGACCGGGTCCGGAAAGGCGGTGCGTCATGAGGGGCTCCCGTGCATTTTCTCAAGTGAAATATCATGTTTCGCCATCAGTGGCTTAATTTACATAACTTTCCCGAGCACCAGGGCGACATTTGCGCGGTGGTGCCGGCCGGGCCGCGGTCGAGCCGGGCAGTCGCGTTCAAGAGCCATTCGGCCACTCCTTGCGCAGGCTGTCCTGCATACCGCATCGCGAACTGGTGAGAAAACCCCCGATCGCCGGGTTGCGCTTGCCGGGTCGCCCGGAGCGCCGCATAATGGTGGCCCGTCCGATGGAGATACCCATGCTGCGCGCCCTGCCCCTCTTTCTTGCTCTCGCCATCGTCGCCGCGCCCGCCGCGGCGGCGCAATGCGGCAACGACGCGAGCGGCTTTGACCGCTGGAAGGGCGAGTTCGCGCAGATCGCGGCGCGGGAGGGGATCGGCGAGCGCGGCCGCGCGGCGCTTGCCTCAGCGCAATACGCGCAGAGCACGATCAACGCGGACCGCAACCAGCGCTCCTTCAGGTATTCGCTGGAAGAGTTCATGCGGGTGCGCGGCGCCGACACGATCGTCGCGCAGGGGCGCAACCGCATCGCCGCCAACCGGGGCTTCTACGACTCGCTCGAGCGCAGCTACGGGGTGCCGGCGGAGGTGCTCGTGGCGATTCACGGGATGGAAACGGGTTTCGGAAATTTCATGGGCGATTCTAACGTCGTATCGGCGATCACGACGCTTGCCTATGACTGCCGGCGCACGGAATTCTTCCGCCCGCACGCCCTCGCCGCGCTGCGCCTGGTCGATGAGGGACACATGGCGGCGAATGCGCGCGGGGCGATGCATGGCGAGCTCGGGCACACGCAGTTCCTGCCCGAGAATGTCCTGCGCTACGGGGTGGACGGCAGCGGTGACGGCCGCGTGGATCTGAACAATCTGTCGGATGCGATGGCGTCCACGGCGAACTTCCTGCGCCAGAAGGGCTGGCAGCCGGGCGCGGGCTATCAGGAGGGCGAGCCGAATTTCCGCGCCATCGAGGCCTGGAACGCCGCCACAGTCTATCAGCGCGCCATCGCACGTATCGCCGCGCGAATCGCGGGCTGACGCGTCGCGCCTGGATAGCGGCCCAACCGGCGGCGCAGATGCGGCACCGCCCTCGGATGGCGCAGGAAATGCGCGACCGGCATCATGGACCAGCCCTGCCCCTCGCCGCCGAAGCGGATCGCGGCGATTTCGGTGCGGGTGATGGCGCCGGCGAAGAAATGGGTGATCCGCCCGTCATCGCGCCGGAACGCCCGGCCCCAGAGCACGCGCCGCGGCGCGAGGCGCAGCCCCATCTCCTCGTCGAGCTCGCGCAACGCGCAGGCGAGCGGCCCTTCCGCCCCCTCGCGCCCGCCGCCGGGAAGGTCCCAATGCGCGGGAAACGGGATGTCCGGGCGATCATCGCGCAACAGTGTGAGCACCCGCCCGTCCTGCAGGAGCGCGATCTTGGCGCCGTCGAAACGCGTCACAATTCGCGCAACCCGGCACGGTAGCGGCGCATGTTCGCCTGGTAGCCGCGCGCGGAGGCGCGCAACCCGTCGATGCCCTGTGCGTCGAGACTGCGCACCACCTTGCCCGGCGCCCCCAACACGAGGGATCCGTCCGGGATTTCCTTGCCCTCGGTGATCAGCGCGCCCGCCCCGATCAGGCAGTTGCGCCCGATTACCGCGCCATTGAGCACAGTCGCCCCCATCCCGACGAGGGTTTCGTCGCCGATGATGCAGCCATGCAGGATCGCCTTGTGGCCGATGGTGCAGTCGGCGCCGATGATCAGCGGAAAGCCCATATCCGTGTGCAGCACGCAGTGATCCTGCACGTTGGAGCCCTGCCCCACGCGGATTTCCTCGTTGTCGCCGCGCAGCACCGCGCCGAACCAGACCGAGGCGCCCGCCCCGAGCACGACACGCCCGATCAGCGCCGCGTCGGGCGCGGCCCAGCTGTCATCGGCGAGTTCGGGGGCGATATCTTCGAGCGCATAGAGGGTCATGATTGCATCTCCTCGAATTCGCGGGCGAGGTCACGCACATGCCCGCTCAGCGCCGGGCGGCGGATGCGGCGCAGCCGCTCGGCGGTGACGATGGCGCGCAGATCGCTCTCGGTGGTGTCGAGATCATGGTTGACCAGCACATAGTCGTATTCGGCCCAATGGCTGATCTCGTCCTGGCTCTGCGCCATGCGCCGCACGATGACGTCCTCGCTGTCCTGGGCGCGCGCGCGCAGGCGGCGATGCAGTTCGGCCATCGAGGGCGGCAGCACGAAGATCGAGACGACATCGGCCGCGAGCGCCGAGTTGCGGATCAGTTGGCCGCCCTGCCAGTCGATGTCGAACAGCGTGTCGCGCCCGGCGGCGAGCGCCTCCTCGACCGGGGCGCGCGGCGTGCCGTAGAGATTGCCGAAGACCTGAGCGTGCTCGAGCATCTCGCCCGCCGCGACCATCCGCTCGAACGCGTCGCGGCTGCAAAAAAGGTATTCGCGGCCATCCACCTCGCCGGGGCGCGGCGCACGCGTCGTCGCCGAGACGGAAAAGCGGATCGCGCCATCCCAGGCCATTAACCGCTTCGCGAGGGTCGATTTGCCCGCCCCCGACGGCGAGGAAAGAATGATCAGGAGCCCGCGCCGCGGTGTCATCTCGGCCTGCCTGCGTTCGCTTCGGTCGCGCGCATCTGACCGCATGCGGCGAAAAGGTCAAGCGCGGCGGCGCGTTAACCATCGGACTCGTTTTCGGTCGGCATTACAGAAAATTTATATAAATTAACGACAGGACCCGAAACCTTGAGCTAGAATTCACCCGCGCCACCTGCGCGGACCGGCCCGTCTGGCCGGATGCGGATGGAGCGCGGCATGGAGCGCATCACAGATGCCACGGGCAAGGTGATCCCGTGGCGCAGGAGTTCGACGCGGATGGAGCTCGTGAGGCTCAACACGCTTCGCGCCTATTGGGAGGCGCTGCGCGACGAGGTGGCTGGCGAGGTTCCGGCGCGCGAGCGCGTCGATCCGCGCGGCTTCTCCAACGCGTTGGAGAATGCCTTCCTGCTCGAACAGGTCGCGCCGGGGATGGCCAAGCTGCGGCTCGCCGGGCAGCATCTGAACGATCTGATGGGGATGGAGCTGCGCGGGATGCCGTTCGCGTCGCTGCTGTTTGCGCAGGATCGCGCTGTCGCCGAGCGGGTGCTCGCGCAGGTGTTCGACGATCCCGCCGAGGCGGAGCTGAGGCTGCGCCCGGCGCGGTTGGGCAACGCGCCCGACGCGGCGGCGCGCATGCTGCTGTTGCCGCTGCGCGATCGCGACGGGGCGGTGACCGCCGCACTCGGCGGGCTCGTCAGCGCGGGGACGACCGGCCCGCGTCCGCAGCGTTTCGAAATCACCGCCATTAACGTGACGCCTTGCGCCGGCGCGGCACCGGGCCGAACGCCCTCTGTCGCGGAAGACCGCCCTGCCCCCGGTTTCGCCGAGCCGGCCGCGGGGTTCGACGGCGCCAGACGGCAACCGCCGCGCGGACGGCCGCATCTTCGGGTCGTCAAGTCCGACGATTGAGCCCGATCAGACCGCTTTCGCGCCGAGGACCGCGCGCCGATCGGAAAGCTCCTCGGCCACCAGGAACGCGAGCTCCAGCGCCTGGCTGGCATTGAGGCGCGGATCGCAGGCGGTGTGATAGCGCGCCGAAAGATCCTCGTCGCCCACGGCGCGCACGCCGCCGGTGCATTCGGTCACGTCCTTGCCGGTCATCTCGAAATGCACCCCGCCGGGGATCGTGCCCTCGGCCTTGTGGACGGCAAAGAACGACCGGACCTCGCGCAGCACCGCATCGAAGGGCCGCGTCTTGAAGCCCGAGGGCGACTTGATCGTGTTGCCATGCATCGGATCGCAGGACCAGACGACCTCGGCGCCCTCCTCGCGCACCGCGCGGATCAGCCGCGGCAGATGCTCGCCGACCTGATCGGCCCCGAAGCGCGCGATCAGGGTCAGCCGGCCCGCCTCGTTATCGGGGTTGAGCTTCGCGATCAGGGTCTTGAGATCGTCCGCCGTCAGGCTCGGGCCGCATTTCAGCCCGATCGGGTTGAGCACCCCGCGCGCGAACTCGACATGCGCGCCGTCGGGCTGGCGGGTGCGGTCGCCGATCCAGATCATGTGCCCCGACCCGGCCACCGGCTTGCCCGAGGTCGAGTCGATGCGGCACAGCGCCTCCTCGTATTCGAGCAGCAGCGCCTCGTGGCTGGTGTAGAATTCTACCTGGGCGAGCGCGGCGCTGGTGTCGGCGTTGACCCCGGCCGCGGTCATGAAATCGAGCGCGTCGGAAATGCGCTCCGACAGCGCACGGTAGCGCTCGGCCTTGTCCGACTCCGCAAAGCCGAGCGTCCATTGATGCACGCGGTGGATATCGGCGAAGCCCCCCGTCGAGAAGGCGCGCAGCAGGTTGAGCGACGCGGCGGCCTGGGTGTAGGCCTGCAGCATGCGCTGCGGGTCGGGCATTCGGGCTTCGGCGGTAAAGTCGAAGCCGTTGATGATGTCGCCGCGATAGCTCGGCAGCTCGACGCCGTTCACCGTCTCGGTGGCCGAGGATCGGGGCTTGGCGAACTGCCCGGCCATGCGCCCCACCTTCACCACCGGCACCTTGGCACCGAAGGTCAGCACCACCGCCATCTGCAACAGTACCTTGAAGGTGTCGCGGATCGCGTCGGCGTTAAATTCCGCGAAGCTCTCGGCGCAATCGCCGCCCTGCAACAGGAAGGACTCGCCGCGCGCCGCCGCACCGAGCTCGTCCTTGAGCCGGCGCGCCTCGCCCGCGAACACCAGCGGCGGATACTGCGCAAGCTGCGCCTCGACATCCTGCAGCGCCGCAGCGTCGGGATAGTCGGGCATCTGCACGCGCGGCTTGCTGCGCCAGTCGGATTTGCTCCAGCCCTTGGTCATCGCGGTCTCCGGAATGTGCCATTGCGCAAGGACCACCGTCATACGCGAGCGCGCGCGCCGTTGCAAACCCGCACGCCTTTCGCGCCGTGTCGCGATCGTGTTCGCGGCGCGTCCGGTTGTGCTTGATCGGGCAGCAAATTCCTGCTTCCGTCGCTATGTTACCCGTATCGCCATTGTGTCAGGCCCCGAAATGCAAAAGCAGGCGACGCCCCTGACCCGAAGAGTCTCTCCCGGCGGCGCGCCGACCAGTGACGCGGCCGCCGTTCAGCGGCGCTTCATCTTCGTATTGCTCGAGAATTTCTCGATGCTGTCCTTCGCCGGCGCAATCGAGCCACTGCGCATCGCCAACCGGATGCTCGGGCGCGACGCCTATAGCTGGCGGCTTGCCGGGGAAAGCGGGACGACGACGCTGTGCTCGAACGGGGTGGCGTTCGGTCTCGACATGGGGCTGGACGATCTCGACCGCGACGATGTCGTGATGGTTTGCGGCGGCATGCATGCACAGCGCGCGGCCACGAAGCCGCTCATCGCCTGGCTGCGCAAGACCGCGCGGCGCGGCGCGATGATGGGGGGGCTGTGCACCGGCAGCTACGCGCTCGCCGCGGCCGGGTTGCTCGACGGCAAGCGCGCCACCATACACTGGGAAAACCATGACGGGTTCGCCGAGGATTTCGACGATGTCAAGCTCACGAAATCCGTCTTCGTGATGGACGGCAACCGCGTGAGCACGGCCGGCGGCACCGCCTCCATGGACCTGATGCTCACGCTGCTGTCGGATCACCACGGCGAAGAGCTCGCCAGCCTCGTCGCCGACCAGCTGATCTATTCCTCGATCCGCACCGATCAGGATACGCAGCGCCTCTCGATCCCGACGCGCATCGGCGTGCGCCACCCCAAGCTGTCGCAGGTCATCGAGATCATGGAGCGCCACACCGAGGAGCCGGTTTCGCCTGCCCACCTCGCGCGCGAGGTGGGCATGTCCACGCGCCAGCTCGAGCGGCTGTTTCGCCGCTACCTCAGCCGCTCGCCCAAGCGCTACTACATGGAGCTGCGGCTGCAGAAGGCGCGCAACCTGTTGATGCAGACCGAGATGAGCGTGATCAATGTCGCACTCGCCTGCGGTTTCGCGAGCCCATCGCATTTCTCGAAATGCTACCGCGCCTTCTACGACACCACGCCCTACCGCGAACGGGGCGCCCATCCCAGCCGCGACGCCCGCTGAGATTGTTACGCCACTGCACGCTTTTCTTTTGAAAAACGTCTGCGTAGTGTAGGTGCGCCGAATACACCAACAAGGGAGAAAAGGATGAAAAAGCTGCTTCTCGCGAGCGCCGCGCCCGCGCTGGTGGCCGGGCCCGCAGCGGCCGAGGACGAGGTCAAGATCGGGATTCTCCTGGGCTTCACCGGCCCCATCGAGTCGCTCACGCCGCACATGGCGGACTCCGCCGAACTCGCGATTTCGGAGGTCAACGAGAGCGGGATGTTCCTCGACGGCCAGACGATCTCCCCCGTGCGCGCCGACTCGACCTGCATCGACAACTCCGCCGCCACCGCCGCCGCAGAGCGGCTCGTGACCTCCGACGAGGTCGTCGGAATCGTCGGGGCCGATTGCTCGGGCGTGACAATGGCGGTGCTGCAGAATGTCGGGGTGCCCAATGGCGTGCCGATGATTTCGCCCTCGGCGACCTCGCCGGCATTCTCCGACCTCGAGGACGATGCCGCGCGCTGGTTTTTCCGCACCTCACCGTCGGATGCGCGCCAGGGCGAGATCCTCGCGCAGATCCTGCTCGATCACGGCTACGAGACCACCGCGGTGAGCTACACCAACAACGACTACGGGCAGGGCTTCGCCGACAGCTTCGTGGCGAGCTTCGAGGATCTCGGCGGCACCGTGACGCTCAGCTCGCCGCATGACGACGGCGAAGCGGACTACTCCTCCGAGGTGGGCGCGCTTGCCTCGGCGGGCGGCGAGATCCTCACCGTGCTCGGCTATGCCGATGAGGGCGGCGCCGGCATCATCCAGACCGCCTGGGAGTCGGGCGCGTTCGACGTCTTCGCGATGGGTGACGGCATGTTCTCGCGCGGGCTCTTCGAGCTCACCGACAACCGCCTCGAGGGCACCATCGGCACGGTGCCGGGCGCCGAGGGCGACGGCCCCGAGCTTTTCCTGGAGCTTACCGAGGCCGCGGACGTGATGGGCGACAGCTCCTTTACCGGCGAGTCCTACGACGCCGCCGCACTGATGATGCTCGCCATGCAGGCGGGCGGCGAAGCCACGCATGACGCCATCGCCGACAACGTGATGAGCATCGCGACCGCGCCCGGCGAGGAAATCCTGCCCGGCGAGCTGGCGCGCGGGCTCGAGATCCTCGCCGATGGCGGCGAGATCCACTACACCGGCGCGACCAATGTGGACTTCATCGAGCCCGGCGAGGCCGCGGGGGTCTACCGCGAATACCGCGTCGAGGACGGCGAGTTCGTCACGCTGAACTTCCGCTGAACGCGGGCAGAGCTGATACGGCCCGGGGCACCCCTGCCCCGGGCCTTCCCTGACATCATCACATGCGAGGCCACGCGCATGATCCGTGTCGAGGATCTTCACAAGCATTTCGGCGGTTTCCACGCGGTCGACGGCGCAACGCTCGAGATCGCGAAGGGCAGCATCACCGGCCTGATCGGGCCCAACGGCGCGGGCAAGTCGACGCTGTTCAACGTCATCATGGGGGATCTGCCGCCCACCTCCGGGCGCGTCCTGCTCGAGGGTGACGACATCACCGGCCTTCCACCACATGCCCTGTTTCACAAGGGCTTGCTGCGCACCTTTCAGATCGCGCATGAATTTCACACCATGTCGGTGCGCGAGAACCTGATGATGGTGCCGCCGCGCCAGTCGGGCGAGAATCTCTGGTCGGCCTGGTTCCATCGCGGCCGTGTCGCAGAGGAGGAGCGCGAGATCGCGCGCCGCGCCGACGACGTGATGCAGTTTCTCACCATCGATCATCTCGCCGAGGAGAAGGCCGGCAATCTCTCCGGCGGGCAGAAGAAGCTGCTCGAGCTGGGCCGCACGATGATGACCGATGCGCGCATCGTGTTCCTCGACGAGGTCGGCGCGGGGGTCAACCGCACCCTGCTCAAGACCATCGCCGACGCCATCGACCGGCTCAACAAGGAGCGCGGCTACACCTTCGTCGTTATCGAGCACGACATGGATTTCATCGCCCGGCTGTGCGATCCGGTGATCTGCATGGCGGAGGGGCGCGTGCTGTCCGAGGGCACGATCGAGGACATCAAGAGCGACGAGCGCGTCATCGAGGCCTATCTGGGCACCGGCCTGAAGAACAAGACCGTCGCGGAGGGGGCCGGCGCATGAGCATGAGCGACGCGAGCGACGCCGAGGGTGCCATCCCGCCCGTGCCCGACAACGCTGTGCTCGTCGGCGAGCGGATGACCGGCGGCTATGGCGGCGCGGATATCCTGCATTCCTGCACCATCGCCGTGGAAAAGGGCAAGATCGCGGTCGTCGTCGGCCCCAACGGCGCGGGCAAGTCCACCGCGATGAAGGCGGTGTTCGGAATGCTGCCGCTGCGGGAGGGCTCGGTGCGGCTCGACGGGCGCGATATCACGCGCCTGACGCCGCAGGCCCGCGTCGCCGAGGGCATGGCGTTCGTTCCGCAAAACAACAACATCTTCCCGTCGATGACGGTGCGCGAGAATCTCGAGATGGGCGCCTTCCTGCGCCGCGACGGCATCCGCGAGACGATGGAGCAGGTCTTCGAGCTCTTTCCCATCCTGCGCGAGAAGCGCGAGCAGCCCACGGGCGAGCTCTCTGGCGGCCAGCGCCAGCAGGTCGCCGTGGGCCGGGCGCTGATGACCCGGCCCTCGGTGCTGATGCTCGACGAGCCCACCGCGGGGGTGTCGCCCATCGTCATGGACGAGCTTTTCGACCGCATCATCGAGGTCGCCCGCACCGGCATCTCGATCCTGATGGTCGAGCAGAACGCGCGCCAGGCGCTCGGCATCGCCGATACCGGCTACGTCATGGTGCAGGGGCGCAACCGTTTCACCGATACGGGTCAGGCCCTGCTGGCGGACCCCGAAGTGCGCAAATCTTTCCTCGGAGGCTGACCGATGGACCCGCTCAACGCGCTGCTGGCGCTGACGAATTTCGTGCTGATCCCCGGCATCGCCTATGGCAGCCAGCTCGCGCTCGGCGCGCTCGGGGTGACGCTGATCTACGGCATCCTGCGCTTTGCCAATATCGCCCATGGCGATGTGATGGCCTTCGGCACGATGTGGGTGATTCTCGGGACATGGCTGCTGCAATCCTGGGGTGTGAGCCTCGGCTTCCTGCCCACGGCGCTTCTGGTGCTGCCCTTCGGCATCGTTATCACCATCCTCTACCTGCTCGCGGCCGACCGGCTCGTGTTCCGCTTCTACCGCAAGCAGCGGGTGCGCCCCGTCACGCTGGTGATGGCGTCGCTCGGGGTGATGTTCGTCACCAACGGGCTCGTGCGGCTGATCATCGGGCCCGGCTCGCAGTATTTCGAGGATGGCGAACGCTTCATCATCAATGTGCGCGAATTCGTGGCGGTGACGGGGTTCGAAGAGGGCGTCGGGCTGCGCACGGCGCAGGCGACCACCATCATCGTGGCGCTGATCGTGATGGCCGTGCTGTTCTGGTTTCTCAACCGTACACGCACCGGCAAGTCGATGCGCGCCTATTCCGACAACGAGGATCTCGCGCTGCTGTCGGGGATCAACCCGGACCGCGTCGTGATGGTCACCTGGATCCTCGCCGGCGGACTCGCCGCGATCGCGGGCGTGCTCTACGGGCTCGACAAGGGGTTCCGGCCCTTCACCTATTTCCAGATGCTGCTGCCGATCTTCGCGGCGGCGATCGTGGGCGGGCTCGGCAATCCGATGGGGGCGATCGCGGGCGGCTACATCATCGCGCTGTCGGAGATGACGATCACCTATGCGTGGCGCCGTGTCGTCGCACATCTCGCGCCCGAGGGCTGGGAGCCGACGAACCTGCTGCAGGTGCTCTCCTCGGATTACAACCTCGCGGTGTCCTTCGCGATCATGGTGCTCGTGCTGATTTTCCGCCCCACCGGGATCTTCAAGGGTAAGACGATATGAGCGTGAACTGGCGCAACATCTTCCTGTTCGCGGTGATGGGTCTCGCGCTCGTGATGACGGGCATGTACCAGAGTTGGACGCTGGCGCTGACGATCCTGAACATGGGGCTCATCTCGAGCATCATGGCGCTCGGGGTGAACATGCAGTGGGGCTACGCCGGGCTCTTCAATGTCGGCGTGATGGGCTACACGGCGCTGGGCGGGCTCGCGGTCGTGCTGATCGGGATGCCGCCGGTGGGCGAGGCCTGGTCGGCGGGCGGGCTCGGCGTCATTCTGGGCATCCTGATCGGGATCGGCACGATCCTCGCGGCGATCGCGCTTTGGACCCGGATGGCGCCGGGCAAGCTGCGGGTGCTCGCGCTGATCGCGGTTCTGACCGGGGGCTTCGCGCTCAACAGGTATTTCTTCCTGCCCGCCGCGGCGGCGATCGAATCCGTGAACCCGGCCTCGGAGGGATATCTGGGCGGGCTCGGCCTGCCGGTGCTGCTGTCCTGGCCGGTGGGCGCGGTGTTCGCGGCCGCAGCGGCGTGGCTGATCGGGCGCATCGCGCTCGGGCTGCGCTCCGACTATCTCGCCATCGCCACGCTCGGCATCTCCGAGATCATCATCAACTTCCTGAAAAACGAGGACTGGCTCTCGCGCGGGGTCAAGAACGTCGTCGGATTGCCGCGCCCGGTCGCGACCCCGGTCGAGATGCGGCAATACGAGTTCGTCTTCCAGATGTCGCAGATGACGGGCATTCCCATCAACCGCATGGCGACGATCGCCTCGATGGCGGGGTTCGCACTGCTGTTCGTGCTGGTGCTCGCGATCCTGATGTGGCTCGCCGAGAAGGCGCTCAACTCGCCCTGGGGGCGGATGATGCGCGCAATCCGTGACAACGAGACCGCCGCGCGCGCGATGGGCAAGGACGTCACGAAGCGGCACCTCAACATCTTCGTGCTCGGCTCGGCGGTGTGCGGGCTCGCCGGCGCGATGATGGTCACCCTCGACGGCCAGCTCAACCCGGGCACCTACGAGCCGCTGCGCTACACCTTCCTGATCTGGGTGATGGTGATCGTGGGCGGCCAGGGCAACAACTGGGGCGCGGTGCTCGGCGGGATGCTGATCTGGTTCCTGTGGGTTCAGGTCGAGCCGGCGGGACGGTGGCTCGCGGAAGTGTTGACCTCGGGCTTCGGTGTCGACAGCGCGGTGCGCGATCACATCATGAACAATGTCGCGCATATGCGGCTTCTGACGATGGGGGTGGCAATGCTGCTGGTGATGCGCTTCAGCCCGCGCGGCCTGATCCCGGAGCGCTAGCGGCGTGGGCAGCGCGGCGCCGATGATCGCTTGCGGGTGACGGGCGTGGTCTCCGGGCCGTGGGCAAACGGGGTACGGAGGCTCCCGCCCGTCGCCGGCCCGCTTGCGCGGGCCGCCTCCCGTTGGGCCGGGCCGCGCGCACGGCGCGCGGCGGGGGCGACGGCGCATGGCTGAGCTCGCGATCCTCGTTCCGGCCGCGGGCCTGTCGCGGCGGATGCGCGGCGCCGACAAGCTCCTCGAGCCGGTCGACGGCGAGGCGATGCTGCGCCGGCAGGCGCGCATGGCGCTTGGGCTCGAAGCGAGGGTCCTGGTGACGCTTCCACCCGGCGCTGCGCGACGGCGCGCTGCACTGGCAGGGCTCGCGCTCGACGTGATCGAGGTAGCGGATGCCCGCGAGGGAATGGCGGCGTCGCTGCGGGCCGGGGCCGCCGCGCTGGCGCGGGGGGCACGGGACCTGATGATTCTGCCAGCGGACATGCCGGAGCTGACGCGGCGGGACCTGCGCGACGTCGTGGTTGCATTCGAGGCTGCAGGCGGCGGCGTGATCATGCGCGCCACGGCCGCGGATGGACGGCCCGGGCATCCCGTCCTCTTCCCGCGACGCCTCGTGCCGGAATTTGCCACACTTCGCGGCGACACGGGTGCCGCCGCGATCCTGTCCGCGCATCCCGGCCTTGTCAGCTATCACGCCCTGCCCGACGAACGAGCGCTCACCGACCTCGATACGCCGGAAGCCTGGGCCGCGTGGCGCGCGCGCGAGTGACTCGCATGGATCAGCCCAGAAAGCCGTGCATGCGCTGGGCGCGCGAATAGAGCCAGATCACGATCCCGAGCAGCGTCGCAACGATCATCACCAGCGCGGCCGGTTCCGCGACCGGGATTTCCCCGCCCGCGAGCGTCAGGATCGTGCTTGCGGCGAGTGCGAGCGCTGCGAGGCCGAGAACGACCGGTGCGTATCTTTCGAGAAGCAGCAGCATCAGCGCCCCGGCGAGGGCCGCCCAGGCGCCCAAGGTCCACAGAAGGTCCGGCAAGACGGGCAATGCGTCAATCAGGGCGCCCCAGTCATGCACACTCCCCTCGGGATACGTCATGATTCCGTACTGCCGATTCAGGAAGTCGCCCGTCAAGGCGAGCGCCCAGAGGAATGCGAGCACTGAGACGGGTCTCAGATGCCACGGGATCGGATTCGTCGGCGACATGCATGGTCCCTCGTCAGCACGCTCCAGGAGTTTGCAGCGCTTGGTCGGGGCTGTCCACCCCCGCGGAAGCGGGCCCGGTCAGGCAACCTGCGGGCATGGCCGCGCGGGCTGTGCTCATGGCGGCTCTGTATGGGCGACGCCATACCGGATGATACTCGATCCGGACGCTCCCGAGGGCGTGTCGCCCTTCGGGGGGAAGCAGAATACCGCGGGCTGGAGCGGGTGAAGGGAATCGAACCCTCGTCGTCAGCTTGGGAAGCTGCTGCTCTACCATTGAGCTACACCCGCGGCAGCTTCCGCTTAGGAGACCAGACCGCGCAGGTCAAGCGCTCATCGCACGCGGCTGCGGCGTCTGCGATGCGCGCCCTCGGCGCGCGAGAAATCCGGCTCGGGAAGTCGCTGCACCGCGGCAAGAT
>PUKW01000151.1 GCA_003550665.1 Paracoccaceae bacterium
CCCGAAAAGCGCAGCCCCTCCGCCTCGAGCGCGTCGCGGTATGTCACGTCCACCTCGTAGCGATGGCGGTGGCGCTCCTCGATGCGAAGGCTGCCATAGGCCTTCGCCACCAGCGACCCCTCCGCGAGATCGGCAGCATAAGCGCCGAGCCGCATCGTGCCGCCCTTGTCGTCCTCGGGGCGTCGCTGCACGGTATGGGCGCCCTGCACCCATTCCTTGAGATGATAGACGACGGGCGTGAAGCGGGTGTTGCCGGCCTCGAAGTCGAACTCCTCCGAGCCCGCATCCGTGATCCCGGCGATATTGCGCGCCGCCTCGATCACGGCCATCTGCATGCCGAGGCAGATACCGAAATAGGGGATGCGCCGCTCGCGGGCGAATTTCGCGGCGCGGATCTTGCCCTCGGTGCCGCGCTCGCCGAAGCCGCCGGGCACGAGGATCGCGTGGAACCCCTCGAGCCAGGGCGAGGGGTCCTCGCGCTCGAAGATCTCGGCGTCGATCCATTCCGGGCGCACCCGCACCCGGTTGGCCATGCCGCCATGGGTGAGCGCCTCGCGGATCGACTTGTAGGCGTCCTCGAGCTGGGTGTATTTGCCGACCACCGCGACGCGCACCTCTCCCTCGGCGTTCTCGAGGCGGTCCATCACGTCGTGCCAGCGGCGCAGATCGGGGCGCGGCGCCGGGCTGATGCTGAAGGCGTCCAGCACCGCCTGATCGAGCCCGACCCGGTGATAGGCCAGCGGCGCCTCGTAGATCGTTTTCAGATCATAGGCCGGGATCACCGCCTCGGGGCGGACATTGCAAAACAGCGCGATCTTGTCGCGCTCGCCGTCCGGGATCGGATGCTCGGAGCGGCACACCAGCACGTCGGGCGCGATGCCGATGGCGCGCAGCTCCTTGACGGAGTGCTGCGTGGGCTTGGTCTTGAGCTCGTGCGAGGCGGCGAGATAGGGCAGCAGCGTCAGATGCATGAAGATGCACTCGCCGCGCGGGCGCTCCTGGGCGAACTGGCGGATCGCCTCGAAGAAGGGCAGCCCCTCGATATCGCCCACCGTGCCGCCGATCTCGCACAGCTGGAAATCCGTCCCGTCATCTCCGATGCGCAGGAAGTCCTTGATCTCGTTGGTCACATGCGGGATCACCTGAATCGTCTTGCCGAGATAGTCGCCGCGGCGCTCCTTCTCGAGAACATTCGAGTAGATCCGCCCCGACGATACCGAGTCGCTCGCGCGCGCGGAGACCCCCGTGAAGCGTTCGTAATGGCCCAGATCGAGATCGGTTTCTGCTCCGTCATCGGTGACGAAGACCTCGCCATGCTCAAAAGGCGACATCGTGCCGGGATCGACATTGAGATACGGGTCGAGCTTGCGCAGCCGTACCGTGAAGCCGCGTGCCTGCAACAGCGCGCCGAGTGCCGCCGAACTCAGACCCTTGCCCAGGCTGGAGACGACCCCGCCCGTGATGAAGACATAGCGTGCCATGCGGCCGACTCTCCCGTGATCCTGCCTCAAGGCGGCATGTCCCGATGCGCCGCCATCACGGGCGCCGAGCGTTAGCGGATTTCGCGGTGCCCGGCAAGCCGCGCGCGGCGTGCCGGCGCGCGGTCAGTCGGCGCGCGGCGGCACCAGCGGGTCGCTGTCATCTTCCGCGGGCGGGGGCAGCAGATCGTCGCTCGCCGGGGCTCCGGCGGGCGCATCCTCGGACGGCTCGCCGGTCATGCGGTCCATCACCGAGGTTCCCGTCGCGGTCTGCGCGGCCATGATGGTCAGGATCAGCGATGTCGTGATGAAGGCGATCGCGAGCGCCCATGTGAGCTTGCCCAGCCCCGACAGCGCCGGCCGCGTCGCCGCGTTGCCGCCGCCACCGCCGCCCATGCCGAGACCGCCCCCCTCGGAGGGCTGCAGCAGCACGATCCCCACGAGCGAAAGCGCGAGCAGCAGGTGAATCGCCAGGACGATGTTTTCCATGGGTCGGGTCCGCTTGTATATCCGCCGTCTCTCTAAGCGCGCGCGGGCTGCGCTGCACCCCCCGCCGCGCCCGTGCCGCGCGCGCAGAAACCGGTTTCACCGCGCGGCCACGACGACTAAGACGGGGCCGAAGTTACGCAAGACGGGGAACACACATGGCCAATGTGGTTGTCATGGGCGCGCAATGGGGCGACGAGGGCAAGGGCAAGATCGTCGACTGGCTCTCCGAGCGCGCCGACGTGATCGCGCGGGTTCAGGGCGGCCACAACGCCGGTCACACACTGGTGATCGATGGGGTGACCTACAAGCTGTCGCTGCTGCCCTCCGGGATCGTTCGCCCCGGCAAGCTCAGCGTGATCGGCAACGGCGTCGTGCTCGATCCCTGGGCGCTGCTCGAGGAGATCGAGCGGCTGACCGGGCAGGGCATCGCCATCGGCCCCGACAGCCTGATGATCGCCGAGAACGCGCCTCTCATCCTGCCGCTGCACGGCGAACTCGACCGCGCCCGCGAGGGCCAGACCGGCACCGCCCGCATAGGCACCACCGGGCGCGGGATCGGGCCGTGCTACGAGGACAAGGTCGGCCGGCGCGTGGTGCGGGTGGCCGATCTCGCCGATGACGCGACGCTCGTCGCGCGGGTGGAGCGGCTGGCGGTGCATCACGACGCGCTGCGCCGCGGGCTCGGCATGCCCGCGCTCGACCGCGACGCGCTGCTGGCCGAGTTGCGCGCCATTGCGCCGCGGATCCTGCCCTTCGCGCGCCCGGTCTGGAAGGTGCTTGCCGAGGAGCGGCGCCGTGGCCGCCGCATCCTATTCGAGGGCGCGCAGGGCGCGCTGCTCGACATCGACTTCGGGACCTATCCCTTCGTGACCTCGTCCAACACCATGTCGGGCGCGGCCGCCACGGGCACCGGGCTCGGCCCGAACGCCATCGATTTCACGCTCGGCATCGTGAAGGCCTACACCACGCGGGTGGGCGAGGGGCCGTTTCCCACCGAGCTCGACGACGCCAACGGTCAGCGCCTCGGCGAGCGGGGGCGCGAATTCGGCACGGTGACGGGCCGTCAGCGCCGCTGCGGCTGGTTCGACGCGGTGCTGGTGCGCCAGACCTGCGCGGTGGGCGGCGTGTCGGGCATCGCGCTGACCAAGCTCGACGTGCTCGACGGCTTCGACGAGCTGCGCATCTGCACCGGCTACGAGCTCGACGGCGAACGCCTCGACCATCTGCCCACCGCCGCCGACCAGCAGGCGCGGGTGTTGCCGGTCTACGAGACCTTCGAGGGCTGGCAGGAAAGCACCGCGGGCGCGCGCCGCTGGGCGGATCTGCCCGCCGCCGCGATCAAGTATGTGCGACGGATCGAGGAGTTGATCGCCTGCCCGGTGGCGCTACTTTCCACCTCACCCGAGCGGGACGATACCATCCTCGTCACCGACCCGTTCGCCAACTGAAGCTGCCAAGCGAGGTCGTGATGGCACTGTCTTGGAAGGCGCGCCGTCGCTGGGCGCTCGTGGTTCTCCTGGTGGGGCTGCCGGTCTATATCGTGGTCGCCGTCAATCTCGTGGATCTGTTCGACCGTCCGCATTTCCTGGTCGAGTTCGCGATATTCGCGGCGCTCGGCATCGTCTGGGCGCTGCCGTTCAAGGCGCTGTTTCGCGGCGTTGGGCAGCCGCAGCCCGAGGACGAGCGCGAGCGCTGAACCACCCCGGGCACGGCGCGCTCATCACGCTTTGCGCACCGCGGACTGACAGGTGCGCGCGGGGCCGTTCAGGGCGGCGTCGCGGGCCGGGGCGAGCCTGCCCGGCGCAGATTGCCAATCCGCGCGCGAATTGCGATGGCTGATGCCATGACCGCACCGATCGTGACGACATCGCAGGGCGTGACGCTGGCCGGGGCCGGGACGCTCGGGGTGGCGGCCCTGCGCCGGGCGCTCGCATTTGCGCCGCATCTCGTGGCGGCGGATGGTGGCGCGGACCGGGTGCTGCGCCATGGCCACACGCCGCATGCGGTGATCGGCGACATGGATTCGCTGAGCCGGCAGGCGCGCGCGCGGCTCGGGGCGCGGGTCCATCCGCTGCCGGATCAGGACAGCACCGATTTCGACAAGGCGCTGCGCAGCATTGCGGCGCCCTTCGTGCTCGCGCTTGGCTTCACGGGCGGGCGGCTCGATCACACGCTGGCCGCGTTCAACACCCTCGCGCGCCATCCCGGGCGGCGCTGCGTGCTGATGGCGGGGGGCGATCTGTGCTTTCTGGCGCCGCCCGCGCTCGATCTGCGGCTGCGCCGGGGGATGCGGCTGTCGCTGTTTCCCGTGGGTCCGGTGAGCGGGCGCTCGCGCGGCTTGCGCTGGCCGATCGACGGGCTCGACTTCGCGCCCGACGCCGTCATCGGGACCTCCAACGAGGTTACCGATCCGGATGTCGCGCTGCGCTTTTCGGGGCGCGGGATGCTCGTGATCCTGCCGCGGGGGGCGCTGGAGCCGGTGCTCGCGGGGCTGGGTGCGGTGAGCGGTTGAGCGCACGCTCGCGCAGCACGATATAGAGCCCGGCCCCCGTGATCACGACGATCCCCGCCATCGCTAGCGCGTTGGGAAAATCGCGAAACAGGACCCAGCCGACCGCGACGGTGAAGGGAAGCTCCATGTATTGCACCGGCGCGAGCGTTGCCGACGGCGCATAGCGCAGCGCCATCGTCATCACCAGATGGCCCAGCGTGCCCACCACCCCGAGCGCCGCAAGCAGCGCCCAGCCCGCCGCATCCGGCATGACCGGGGCGAGCGGCGCGGTCCCGATCAGCGCCCCCACGATCAGGATCGGCGCGAGGATCGCCGTGCCCATCGCCCCGCTCACCGCCTGCAGGGCGATCGGATCGGCGCGCTTGGCGACACGGCGCGTGACGATGATGAAGCCCGTGAACGCCCCCGCCGTCACCAGCGGCAGGAACACAACCGGCCCGAAGGCCGCAAAGCTCGGCTGGATCACCAGGAGCGTGCCCGCGAACCCCACCGCGCAGGCGCTCAGCCGCCGGATACCCGTCTCCTCGCCCATGAAGGCCCAGGCAAGAAGCAAGAGCAGGAAGGGCTGCACGAAGACGATCGCCAGCGCCTCCGCCAGCGGCATCACCGTGAGCGCCGCGAACAGCGCCGCCAGCGCCCCCGCATGCAGCACCGTGCGCAACAGCGTCAGCCACATCAGATCCGGCGCAAGCCGCATCACCCGCCCTGTCACCCACAGAACCGGCACCAGCAGCGCAAGCTGCGCGCCAAATCGAACGGTGACGATCTGCAACACCGGGATCGTCTCGCCCGCCCACTTTGCCAGCCCGTCGCCGAGCGGCGCGAGAACGCAGAAGATGAGCATCATGAGGACACCCAGAAGCGGGCGATCGGCGGTCATCGCGCTACCCTATGGGCTCTGCGCGGCGGCGGCAATCGGTCGTGGCGCGCATCGGGCGCGCGATATGTCAGCGATATGGCGCGGCGCTCTTGCGAGGCGCTGCACCGGAGCTAACTTGTGGCCGCATCAGCGGAGGACCCCATGCTCAACGCCATCGTTATCGTCGCCTTGCTGTTTCTGCTTTGCATGACGCTGCTGGGTTTTCAGGTGGAGTCGCGCAAATCCGCGCGGCTCGGCCAGCCCCGCGACAAGGACTGACCGGCGCGCCGCTCAGGCGAGCTTGGCGTCGAGGGTGATTTCGGCATCGAGCAGTTTCGAGACCGGGCAGCCGGCCTTGGCAGCTTCGGCCGCTTCGCGGAAGGCGGCCGTGTCGGCGCCCGGGATCGTCGCGGTCAGATCGAGATGCACCTTCGTGATCGCGAAGCCTGCATCGACCTTCTCGAGCGAGACCGCGGCATGGGTCTCAATGCGCTCGGCGGTCATGCCCCGCTCGGCGAGTTGCCCCGACAGCGCCATCGAAAAGCAGCCCGCATGCGCCGCGCCGATGAGTTCCTCGGGGTTGGAGCCGGGCGCATCCTCGAATCGTGTCGCGAAGCCGTAAGCCACGCCATCGATCGCGCCGCTCTCGGTGCTGACGGTGCCGGTGCCGGTCTTGAGATCGCCGTTCCAGACGGCGGAACCCGTGCGCTTCATGGTGTTCTCCTCTCGCAGGTGTCTCTGCGACAAGGTAGCATTTCCGCGCGGTCAGGCCATGGCGCGCGCTTGCACCCGGCCGGGGCGCGCCTTAATCCGTGGATTATCCAGTCGAGGAACGCGTCATGCAGATCCAGATCAACACCGACAACTCCATCGACGGTGACACGACGCTGATCGACTTCGTCGAGCGCACCGCCGAGCAGAAGCTGCGCGCCGTCGCCAGCCACATCACCCGCGTCGAGATCCATCTCAAGGACGAGAATGCCCACAAGGGCGGGTCGGACGACAAGCGCTGCAACGCCGAAGCTCGGGTCGAGGGGCGCGCGCCGATCGCCGTAAGCCATAATGACGCCACCGTGCAGAAGGCCGCGATCGGCGCGCTCGACAAGCTGCGCGCGGCGCTCGACAGCGACCTGGGCAAGCGCGGGCGACATCGCGGATGATCGTGCTCTACGGGCTCGCCAATTGCGACACCTGCCGCAAGGCGCGCCGCGCGCTCCATGACGCGGGGCATGACGTGATCCTGCGCGATGTGCGCGCCGAACCGCTCGCCCCCGCGGAGCTGGTGCGGTTGCATGAGGCATTCGGCGACCGGCTGCTCAACCGCGCCTCGGCGACGTGGCGCCGGCTCGACGAGGCGGCGCGGGGCGCGCCGCTGCGCGATCTGCTCGCCGCGCATCCGGCGCTGATGAAGCGCCCGGTGATCGAGGTGTCAGGCATGCTGCATCTCGGCTGGGACGGCGCGGTGCGGCGCGCGATTCTCGGCTGATCGCGGCGCGGCGCGTTGGCGGGATCGCGCCCGTGCGCAAGGGCCGCACGGCGCACGGGTTTGACACCGCACACTAACCCGCTAGCCTATCCGAGGTAGCCAAGCGCTGCTTTGGGACTGAGCCATAGGGAGAACAGCCATGTCCGAAGATTTCGACAACGCCCGCCGCAATTTCCTGCGCGCCGCCGTGGCCACTGCGGCCGCCGTGCCGGCCGCGGGGCTCGGGCTCTACGCCGCGAGCCGCCCGGCGCTCGCCGAGGATCTGCCGCAGGCCGAGGACGGCCATGCGCATGACTATGTGAACGACGTGGCCGACACCGATCACGACGCCTATGAGGACGGGCAGCTCTGCGAGAACTGCACCTTCTGGACCGGCGAGGAGGAAGACGGCTGGGGCGGCTGTCAGCATCCCGACTTCATGGATGTTCTCGTCGCTGCCGAAGGCTGGTGCTCGGCCTACGCCCCCGCTGCGTAACGCGACCCGGCGCCGTCCGCATCGCGGGCGGCGTCACAACTCGGTGCGCAGGTGCCACAGCTCCGGAAACAGCTCCACCTCGAGCATCCGGCGCAGATAGGCCACCCCCGACGTGCCGCCGGTGCCGCGCTTGAATCCGATCACCCGCTCCACCGTGGTGACATGATTGAAGCGCCAGCGCCGGAAATAATCCTCGAAATCGACAAGCTTTTCGGCGAGCTCATAAAGCTCCCAGTGCCGCTCGGGAGCTTGGTAGACCTCCGTCCAGGCCGCGCGCACGCTGTCATCGGCGCGCCAGGGTTCGCCCACGTCGCGCTCCAGCACCGTTTGCGGGATCGCGAAACCCTGCGTCGCGAGATGGCGCAGCGCCACGTCATAGAGCGACGGGCGCGCGAGTTCCGCCTCCAGCCCCGCGACGAGGTCGGGCCGGTGCGCGTGCGGGCGGATCATCGCGCGGTTGCGGTTGCCCGCGGTGAACTCGATGAGCCGGTATTGCCAGGACTGAAACCCCGAGGATTCCCCGAGATCGTCGCGAAACCGGGTGTATTCGGAAGGGGTCATCGTGCGCAGCACGTCCCACGCATTGTTGAGCTGCTCGAAGATGCGCGCGACGCGGGCGAGCATCTTGAAGGCCGGACGCAGATCGCCCGCGCTGATCGCGCCCCGCGCGGCGGCGAGCTCGTGCAGGGCAAGGCGCATCCACAGCTCCGAAGTCTGGTGCTGGATGATGAACAGCATCTCGTCATGCGCGCCGGTGCGCAGATGCTGCGCATCGAGGATGCGGTCGAGGGCGAGATAGTCGGTGTAGGACATGCGCCCGTCGAAGGAGGTCTGCGCGCCGTCGCGGGCCGGGTCGTAAGGGTCGGTCATGGCGGTCTCCTGCGTTGCGGTGGCGACGCGGCACCGCTCAGCCGTCGCGCGCGCCGATCATCGCCATGCGCCGCCACAGCGCCGCCCAGCCGCCGGGCCGGAACTGCACGCCCCGCGCGCTCACGTCACCGCCGCGCGGGTGCGGTATTCGGGCCGGTCCCAGAGCCCACCGGCCATGATCTCGCCGAGGATGCGCACTGCGGTGTCGATCTCGGCGGTGCCGATATAGAGCGGCGTGATGCCGAAGCGCAGGATGTCGGGGGCGCGGAAATCGCCGATCACCCCGCGCGCGATCAGCGCCTGCATGATCGCATAGCCTTCGGGATGGCGAAAGCTGACCTGGCTGCCGCGCGCGGCCCCGTCGCGCGGCGAAGCAAGGGCGAGATCGGGGCAGGCGGCCTCGACGCCGGCGATGAAGCGCTCCGACAGTTCCAGCGAGCGCGCGCGCAGATCGTCGACCGTCACATCCTCCCACACATCGAGCGCGGCCTCGAGGGCGACGAGCTGCAGCACCGGCGGCGTGCCCACGCGCATGCGCTCGACGCCCGCGCCGGGGCGGTAGCTGGGCTCGAAATCGAACGGCGCGGCATGGCCCAGCCAACCCGCCAGCGCCGGGCGCGCGCGCTCGGCGTGGCGCGGGGCGACATAGATGAAGGCCGGCCCGCCCGGCCCCGAATTGAGGAACTTGTAGGTGCAGCCCGCCGCGAAATCGACATTGCAGCCCGCCAGATCCACCGGCAGCGCGCCCGCCGAATGCGCCAGGGCCCACACCGTTACCGCGCCCGCCGCATGGGCGGCGTCGGTGAGGCGCTTCATGTCGTGCTTGCGCCCTGTGGCATAATCGACCTCGGTGATCAGCGTGACCGCGACGCTCGCGTCGATCGCGCCCTCCAGCGCCTCGGGTGCGACGGTGCGCAGCTCGTAGCCGTCACCGAGCATCTGCACGAGCCCCTCGGCCATGTAGAGATCGGAGGGAAAGTTGCCCGTATCCGACAGGATCACGCGGCGGTCCGGATTCAGCGCCAGCGCGGCGGCGAGCGCCTGAAAAACCTTGATCGACAGGGTGTCGCCCATCACCACGCTGCCCGGCTCGGCCCCGATGAGGCGCGCGATCCGGTCGCCGACGCGGCGCGGCTGCTCCATCCAGCCGGCCTTGTTCCACGCCGTGATCAGCATTTCGCCCCACTCGTCGCGCATCGCCTTCGCGACCCGCGCCTCGGCGCCGCGCGGCAGCGGCCCGAGCGAATTGCCATCGAGATAGATCACCCCTTCGGGGAGGTGGAACATGGCGCGGGTGGCGTCGAAGTCGGTCATGGCTCCTCCGGGCTGGCCCACCTTCTAGCAGGGCCGGGCCGACGTCTCAGCAAGAAACTGCGCGACGCCGTGCTTGCCATCGCGCGCGGGCGCGTCACATTGGGAGTGCGTGAACGCGAGGACGTGCGATGGAGCGGCTGGATTATCCGCCGGTCTGGCTGGCCGGGTTCGTGGCGCTGGCGGCGCTGATCGGGCAGCTCGTGCCGGGGCCGGGGCTGGGCATGGCCGGCTCGCTGGCGGGGTCGGCGCTGCTCGTGCTGGGGATCGTGCTCGTGGTGCTCGCCGCGATCCGGTTTCGCCGGGCCGCGACCACGATCGTGCCGCACCGCGAGCCCGACGCGCTGATCACCACGGGCATCTATCGCTACAGCCGCAATCCGATCTATCTCGCCGACCTGCTGATTCTGGCGGGGCTGGCGCTGCTGTTCGACGCGCCGGTCGCGCTCTTGCTCGTGCCGGTGTTCGGCTATGTGCTGGTGCGGCGTTTCATCGCGCCGGAGGAAGCACGGCTGCGCGCCGCCTTCGGCGCGGCCTTCGAGGATTACGCGCGGCGCACGCGGCGGTGGCTGTGAGCGCCATCTTGTGAAACAAAGTTGCGCAGTGTTAAGAGGTCGCGACGAATGACGCCGCCTTGCAGCGGCGCGCAAAACGGGGGACTGTGAATTGAAGATCGGAGCACCCACGGAGATCATGCCGGGCGAGGCGCGCGTCGCCATGACGCCCGACAGCGCCCGACAGATCATCAAGCTCGGCCATGAATGCCTCGTCCAGTCCGGCGCGGGGGCGAAGGCGGGCTTTGACGACGATGCTTACCGCGAGGCCGGCGTCGAGGTCGTCAAGGACGCGGAGGCGCTCTGGCAGGGCGCCGACATCGTCGTGAAGGTGCGCGAGCCCTCCGAGGACGAGGCGAAGAAGCTGCGCTCCGGGCAGACACTGATCTCGCTGTTCTGGCCGGCGCAGAACGAGGATCTCGTCAAGCTGTGCGAGGCGCAGGGCGCGACCGTGATCGCGATGGACATGGTCCCGCGCATCAGCCGCGCGCAGAAGATGGACGCGCTCTCGTCGATGGCGAACATCGCCGGCTACCGCGCCGTGATCGAGGCGGGCGCCAATTTCGGCCGCTTCTTCACCGGCCAGGTCACCGCGGCGGGCAAGGTGCCGCCGGCCAAGGTGATGGTGATCGGCGCGGGGGTGGCCGGGCTCGCCGCGATCGGCACCGCCACCAGCCTCGGCGCGATCGTGCGCGCCTTCGATGTGCGCCCCGAGGTCGCCGAGCAGATCGAATCGATGGGCGCCGAGTTCCTGATGCTCGACTTCTCCGACGACATGTCGGGCGAGGGCGGCTATGCCAAGCCCGCCTCAAAGGAGTTCATCGAAAAGGAGATGGAGCTCTTCCGCCAGCAGGCGCCCGAGGTCGATATCGTCATCACCACGGCGCTGATCCCGGGCCGCCCGGCACCCAAGCTCTGGCCCGAGGAGATGGTCAAGCTGATGAAGCCCGGCTCGGTGATCGTGGACCTCGCCGCCGAGAAGGGCGGCAACTGCGACCTGACCGTCCCCGACGAGAAGATCGTCACCGATAACGGCGTGACCATCGTCGGCTACACGGACTTTCCCTCGCGCATGGCGACGCAGTCCTCGACGCTCTATTCCACGAATATCCGCCACATGCTCACCGATCTGACGCCGAACAAGGACGGTGAGATCGTGCACAACATGGATGACGACGTCATCCGCGGCGTCACCGTGACCAGGGACGGGCATCTCACCTTCCCGCCGCCGCCGCCCAAGCAGCCGGCCATCGCGCCGCAGCCTCCCAAGGAAAAGCCGCGCGAGCTGACCCAGGCGGAGCGTTACGCCGCCGAGCTCGAGGCCTTTCGCAAGGACACCCGCGCGCAGGTAACGCTGCTCGCGGCGGGCGGTGCGCTGATGCTGCTTCTGGGCGCCATCGCCCCGGCGAGCTTCCTGCAGCACTTCATCGTTTTCGTGCTCGCCTGTTTCGTGGGCTTTCAGGTCATCTGGGGCGTGTCGCATTCGCTGCACACGCCGCTGATGGCGGTCACCAACGCAATCTCCGGCATCATCATCCTCGGCGCGATCCTGCAGATCGGCTCGGGCAACTGGGTCGTGGTCACGCTGGCCGCGATCTCGGTGCTGATCGCGACCATCAATATCGTGGGGGGCTTCGTGGTCACGCGCCGCATGCTCGCCATGTTCCAGAAATCCTGAGGCCGGGGGAGCGATCATGCTTGAAGAAGGTTTCGTAACCGCCGCCGCGATCGCGGCCAGCGTGCTCTTCGTTCTCTCGCTCGGGGGGCTGAGCAATCAGGAAAAGGCCAAGCGCGCCGTGTGGTACGGCATCGTGGGCATGGCCATCGCCGTCGTCTTCACGGCGTCGGGTCCCGGCATCGGGGCCTACTGGCTGATGCTGCCGATGATCGTCATCGGCTCGGTCATCGGCTGGGTGGTGGCCAAGCGCGTGCACATGACCGAGATGCCGCAGCTCGTCGCGGCGCTGCACAGCTTCGTCGGCCTCGCCGCGGTCTTCGTGGCCTGGAACGCCGATCTCGAACGCATCCGGGTGCTCGCCGCCGAGGGGGCCGAGGCGGCGGACTTCTCCGCATTCGCGGCGCTCGTCGCAACCAAGGACCAGGCCGAGCTGACCTTCCTGCAGCTCGAGATCATCTTCGCCATCTTCATCGGCGCGGTGACCTTCACCGGCTCGGTCGTGGCGTTCGGCAAGCTCGCCGGCAAGCTCGACGGCAAGGCGTGGCAGCTTCCGGGCGGGCATATGCTCAACGCGGCCTCGGCGGCGCTGTGTCTCGTGCTCGCGATCGCCTATCTCAGCGGCGCGGGCTTCTGGACGCTGCTGGTGCTGGCGGCGCTGGCCTTCTTCATCGGCTGGCACCTGATCACAGGGATCGGCGGGGCCGACATGCCCGTGGTCGTCTCGATGCTCAACAGCTACTCGGGCTGGGCGGCGGCCGCGATCGGCTTCACGCTGTCGAACGATCTGCTGATCGTGACGGGCGCGCTCGTGGGCAGCTCGGGCGCGATCCTGAGCTACATCATGTGCAAGGCGATGAACCGCAAGTTCGTCAATGTCATCCTCGGCGGGTTCGGCAACGAGAAGAGCCAGGCCGCCGATATCGAGGGCGAGCAGACCGCCATCGAGGCCGACGGCGTGGCCGCGATGCTCGACGACGCCGACAGCGTCGTGATCGTGCCCGGCTACGGCATGGCCGTCGCGCAGGCGCAGCAGGCCGTCAGCGAGCTGACGCGCAAGCTGCGCGCCAAGGGCAAGGAGGTGCGCTTCGCCATCCACCCGGTCGCCGGGCGGCTTCCGGGGCACATGAATGTGCTCCTGGCCGAGGCGCGGGTGCCTTACGACATCGTCCTCGAGATGGACGAGATCAACGAGGACTTCCCCGATACCGACGTGGCCATCGTCATCGGCTCGAACGACATCGTGAACCCCGCCGCGCAGGACGATCCGGGCAGCCCGATCGCCGGGATGCCGGTGCTGGAGGTGTGGAAGTCGAAGAACGTCGTCGTGCTCAAGCGCGGGCAGGGCGCGGGCTATTCGGGCATCGAGAACCCGCTGTTCTTCAAGGAGAACACGCATATGCTCTACGGCGACGCGAAAAGCTCGATCGACAAGCTCGTGGCGCTCGTCGAATGATCCGGGCCGCCGCCCGCATCCGGCGCGGGCGGCGGCGCCTCCGGCACACCATGGTGCACCGGCAAGCGTCTGAATCGGCGCGTTTTTCATGTTTACTTGGCGGCCGGTGGGGCTAGGCTCACGACAATGCGTAACGAGACCGCCTCCCATCGCGCCCCGATCGCGGACCACCCGCAGCGCTATGCGCTCGCCAACGAGCTGCATGCGCGGCCCTTTCCGGCCGTGGAGGCGCCCTGCACGGCCGCGCTTCTCGCCGTCAAGCAGGACGGCAGCGCGGAAGCCCGCGACCGCGACGCCGACCGCGCGCACCTCGTCGCGCTGCTCGATCGTGCGGGGGCCGATCATCCGCCGCCCGGGGCGACGCATTACTACGGCGATATCGGCCATGCGCGGCTGAAATGGGAAAGCCATACCGAGTTCGTCACCTATACCGCCTTTTCCACGGCGACCCCGGCGCGCGCCTTCGATCCGGCGCAGTTCGACGTGTTTCCGCGCGGCTGGCTTGCCGAGGCGCCCGGCGAGCGGGTGACCTCTGCGCTGATCCGCGTCGATTTCATGCCCGATGATGAGGACGAGATCCCGCGGCTGCTCGCCGACTGGTTCGTGCCCGAAAGCCTCGCCGCGTCACATGTGCTCGACGGGACCGCCATCGTGGCGAGCGATTTTCGCATCGATGCTGCGGGCCACATGCGCATCGCGATTTTCGTGCGCCCCGGCACCGGCTCGCGGCGCATCGGCCGGCTGGTGCAGCGGCTCTGCGAGGTCGAGACCTACAAGACTATGTCGATGCTGGGGCTGTCGCAGGCCCGCGCGCTGGGGTCGCGGATGGGGTCCCTCGACGCGCGGTTGTCGGAACTGATGGCCGGGATGACCAGCGCCGAGGGCGACTCGGAGGAAACGCTCAAGGCGCTGCTCGGCATCGCCTCCGAGCTCGAGAACCTGCTCGTGAAGTCGTCGTTCCGGTTCGGCGCCACGGGGGCCTACGAGGCGCTGGTGCACCAGCGCATCGAGGTTCTGCGCGAGGAGCGCTTTGGCGGGCGCCAGACCATGGCCGAGTTCATGATGCGCCGGTTCGACCCGGCGATGCGCACGGTGAAATCCGCCGAGCGACGGCTTGCCAACATGGCCGAGCGCGCCAACCGGGCGGGCAGCCTGCTCGGCACGCGGGTCGATGTGGAGCGCTCGGCGCAGAACCAGGAGCTCCTCGAGGGCATGAACCGGCGCGCGGAGCTGCAGCTCAAGCTGCAGCGCACCGTCGAGGGGCTCTCCGTCGTCGCGATCAGCTATTACGGGGTGAATCTGGCGAGCAATCTCGTGGCGCCGCCGGCGGCGGCCTACGGGATCGGGCAGGGCGCCGTGATGGCGATGCTGACGCCGGTCGTGGTGCTTGCGGTGTGGCTGCTGATCCGGCGGCTGCGCAGCCACCTGCAGTGATCACCCGCGCGGGTCGAGCGCGGCACGCAGCCCGTCGCCGAGATAATTCACCGACAGCACGGTGAGCGAGATGAACGCCCCGGGCCAGAGCACGCGGCCGGGAAACTGCTGCATGTAGTCGACCGCGTCGAAGACCATGCGCCCCCAGGTGGGCACGTCGGGCGGAAACCCCATGCCGAGAAACGACAGCGCGCTCTCGGTCATGATCGCGCCCGCCACGCCGAGCGTCGCCGAGACGATCACCGGCGAGAGCACATTGGGCAGGATATGGCGCGTGATGATGCGCCGCGGGGGTGTGCCGATGGATTGCGCCGCGACGATGAAGTCGCGCTCCTTGATGGCCATGACGTCGGCGCGCACGATCCGCGCGGTGTGCATCCAGCTCGTCAGGGCGATCGCGCCCACCACCAGCAGGAAGATCCCCGCCGCCTCGCCGAGCCGCGCCGCCAGCGCCTCGCGAAACAGCAGCACCAGCACCAGCAGAATCGGCAGGATCGGCAGCGCCAGGAACAGATCCGTCAGCCGCATCAGCACCCCGTCGAGACGGCGGAAATACCCCGCAACCACCCCGATCAGCACCCCGAGTCCCACCCCGAGCGCCATCGCCGCCACCCCCACCGCCAGCGTGATGCGCCCGCCCACCATGAGCCGCGCGAGAAGGTCGCGGCCGAGCTGATCGGTGCCCAGCGGATGGCCGAGGCTCGGCCCCTGATTGCGGTTGTCGGGGTCGATCTGCCAGGGATCGACCATCCACAGGAGCGGGCCGAGGGCCACGAAGATCAGCAGCCCGGCAAACAGCAGCCCCCCCGCGAGCGCGGCGCGATTGCGGCGCAGCCGGTCCCAGACGGCCCACCACTGGTTGCGCAGCGGATCGAGGGCGGTCGGCTCAGTCATAGCGGATCCGCGGATCGAGCATCCCGTAAAGGATGTCGGCCACAAGATTGAACAGCACGATCAACACCGCGAACAGGAAGGTCAGGGTCTGGACCATGGGATAGTCGGCGGCGTGGATCGACGAAATCAGGAGCGCGCCGATCCCGTTCACGCGAAAGATCTGCTCGGTGATGATGGCGCCGGCGAAGATGCTCGGCACGCCGAGCGCGATCACCGTGACCACCGGGATCATCGCGTTGCGCAGCACGTGCAGATAGATCACCACGCGCTCGCTCATGCCCTTGGCGCGCACGGTGCGCACGTAATCCTCGGCGAGATTGTCGAGCATCGCGGCGCGGACATGGCGGCTGATCTGCGCGGCGTTGTAGAGCGCGAGCACGGCAACCGGCATCGCGAGCTGCGCGGCCTGCCGGCGCAGGCTCTGCCAGTCCGTGACCTCGAGGGTGGTGTCATACATCGAGGGCAGCCAGCCCAGCGTCACCGAGAAGATCACGATCATCAGAACTCCGGTCACGAAGGTCGGCACCGAAAAGCCGAGCATCGCGATGAGCGTTCCGGTCTGATCGATCCAGGAGCCGGGCCGGCGCGCCGAGGCGATGCCGAGCGGAACCGCCACGAGGATGCCGAACAGGTAGGACAGCCCCACCACCCAGAGCGTCTGCGGCAGGCGCTGTGCGATGATCTCGGCCACCGGGGCGCGGCTCTGCCAGGACAGCAGCCGCGCCCCCTCGGCGGCAAGATCCACCCCCGTCGCCGCCGCGAGCATGTGCGACGGCTCGACCACGAAGACCATGTGCAGCCACGCGACATAGCGCACATACCACGGCTCGCCGAGCCCTAGCGCGATGCGCATCTGCTCGCGCACCTCGGGCGGGATCGTCAGCGGCATCTGCGCCATCGGATCGCCCGGCGCGAGGTCCAGCAGCAGGAACACGATCAGGCTGATCAGGAGCAGCGTGGGCACCGCGAGTGCCAGTCTGCGCAGCGTGTATGTCAGCATTCTCCGCTCCGCTCGGCGCCGCCGCCGCGGCGCGTCTCAATCCTCTATGCGATACCAGTCCGCGACGTTCCACAGTTCGCTGTCCCAGACATTGAACTCGACGCCGCCGAGCGAGGCCGCCCGCGCCGAGACGCTGCCGCGATGCACCAGCGGCAGCACCGCGTAGTCGCGGATCAGCATGTCGTTGAGCGCGCGCGCGATTTCGGCGCGCCGCTCGCGCGCGCCGGTTGCGGCGAGCTCGTCCCACAGCGCGTCATACTCCGCATCGCAGTAGCGGTTGATATTCTCGCCCTGCCACTGGGTTTCGGGACGCGGCTCGAAGCCGCAGCGGCGCGCGCCGAGATAGCCCTGCGGATCGGTGCCGTCGAAGAGATTGGCATACATCTGCAGGTCCGAATAGAATCGCTGAAAGGTGTCTGGGCTGCCCGATTCGCCGCCGAAATAGACGCTGGGCTCGATATTGCGCAGCCGCACCTCGATGCCGAGATCCCGCCACCATTGCTGGATCAGCGCCTGAATGTCCTGGCGCACCGCGTTGGTCGAGGTCGTGAAGGTCAGCTCGAGCGGTTCGCCGTCGCGCATGCGCACCCCGTCGGGCCCCTGGCGCCAACCGGCGTCGTCGAGCAGCTCGGCGGCGCGGGCGCGATCGGGCTCGAGGCAGGCGTCATTGGCCCCCGAGACGAAGGGCTCGGGCGCCGGAATCAGGTCGCAGACCGGCCGCGCGGCCGGGCCGTAGCCGATCTCGGAGAGCAGCTCGCGGTCGATGGCCAGGCTGAGCGCCTTGCGCACGCGCCGGTCCTCGAGCACCGGATGCGGGGCGGCGCGGGTGGCCCGGATTTCCTCGTCGAGTTCGGGCGACGGGTCGGTCAGGTTGACCTCGATGCGCTCGACGGTGGTGCCGAAGCCGATCTCGAGCACCCCGGCGCCGCCATCCTCCATGCGTTCGAGGATCTCGGGTGCGACCTGCAGGTTCCAGGCGTAATCCATCTCCCCGGTCTCCATCACCGATCGCCCCGCGGCCGCGGCATCGCCGCCGCCGATGATCGCCGCGGTCTCGAAATTCGGCCTGTCCGGGTCGCGATAGGCCGGGTTGGCGTCGAAGACGACGATATCGTCGGGGCGGAAATCGCGTACCATGAAGGGGCCGGTGCCGACGGGGTGAAAGTTCTGCTCGCCGCATTCGGGGGCGCGGGCGCCAAGGCACTCGGCGAACTGCGCTTTCTGCAGGATCGGCGATTGCGCGCCGACGAAGGGGCCGAAGGGGACGGGCATGGCCTGCTCGAAAGTGATCCGGACGGTGTGCGCGTCGAGCGCCTCGATCGTCTCGACCTCGGCGAAGCGCGAGCGCGCCGCGCAGCCGCTGTCGGGGTGCCGGCAGTATTCGCCCGTGAAGGCGACATCCTCGGCGGTCAGCGGCGTGCCGTCCGACCAGGTGATGTCGTCGCGCAGCCGCCAGGTGATCGCGCGGCGATCCGCGGCGATGCCGTCATTGGCGCGGCTCGGGATCTCGCGCGCGAGGTAGGGGATGAGCGCGCCGTCGGGGCCGTAGCGCGCCAGCGGCTCGAGCACCATGGCCGCCGCCTCGATATCCTTCACGCCGCCCGACAGGTACGGGTTCATGTTGGAGACCGCCTGCCAGAAGCGGATGTCGAGGCGTTCGGGCATGTCGGGCGCGACCTCCTCGGCCATGGCCGGGCCGGCGAGCGCCAGCACCGACAGGGCGGCGGCGCGGCGGATCATGGTGCGACCTCCGGATCGTGCAGGTGGCAGGCGGCGAAACGTCCCGGCGCGATCTCGCGCAGCGGCGGATCGGTGCCGTGGCAGATCTCCATGACCCGGGGGCAGCGGGTGCAGAAATTGCACCCCGGCGGCGGCGCGGCGGGCGAGGGCAGATCCCCTTCGAGCGGCGCTTTGAGCGCGCCGGCCGCGCGCCAGGCCGCCGGGTCGGGCGCGCTCGCAAGCAGGGCGGCGGTGTAGGGATGGGCGGGCGCGGCGTAGAGCGCATCGCGCGCGGCGAGTTCGACGATGCGGCCGAGATACATGACGGCGACGCGGTCGGCGATGTGGCGCACCATGCCGAGGTCGTGGCTGATGAACAGATAGGTCAGCGCGAAGCGCTCCTGCAGCGCCTCGAGCAGGGTGACGATCTGTGCCTGGATGGAGAGGTCGAGCGCGGCGACGGGCTCGTCGCAGACGATGAAGTCGGGCTCGAGGGCGAGCGCGCGCGCGATGGCGACGCGCTGGCGCTGGCCGCCGGATACCTCGTGCGGGTACCGGCCCGCCAGCCCGGGATCGAGCCGGACGGCGGCCATCAGCTCGAAGACCCGGTCGCGCTGGCGCTCGGGCGGCCAGTCCATGTGCTCGGCGAGCGGCTCGGCGATGGCGCGCCCGAGGGTGATGCGCGGATTGAGGCTCGCCAGCGGGTCCTGGAACACCATCTGCATGCGCGGGCGCAGCGCGCGCAGCTCGCCGGCGCCGAGGGTGGCGAGGTCGACCCCGTCGAATCGCACGATACCGGTGCTCGGCGGGCCGAGCTGCAACAGTGCGCGGCCCATCGTGGACTTGCCACAGCCCGTCTCCCCCACGACGCCGAGCGTCTCGCCGCGGCGGATGTCGAAGGAGATCCCGTCCACGGCCCGCACCACCCCGGCTCGCCGGCGCAGAAGCCCCGCGCGCAGCGGATAATGCACCGCGAGATCGCGCACCTCGATGAGCGCTTCAGACATCGCGCGCGGCCCCGGTCGCCGGATCCCAAAAGCAGGTGACGTCGCGCTGCGGCCCGAGCGCGATACGCGGCGGCACCTCGCGCGCGCAGCGCGCCATCGCGCGCGGACAGCGCGGCCGGAAAGCGCAATCGCGCGGCGGCCGGGCGGCGGGGGCGGGCGGCTGCCCGGCGATCGCGCGCAGCTCGGCGCGCGGCGTGCGCGGCGAGGGCACGGCATCGAGCAGCGCCCGCGTATAGGGGTGCTGCGGATCGCCGAGAAGCTCACCCGTCGCGCCATGCTCCACCACGCGCCCCGCATACATCACGAGCACCCGATCCGCGAGCCCGGCAATCACCCCCAGATCATGCGTCACCCAGATCACCGCCATGCCCAGCTCGGCGCGCAGCCGGCGGATCAGCGCCAGGATCTGCGCCTGCACGGTCACGTCAAGCGCCGTGGTCGGCTCATCGGCGATGAGAATGCGCGGATTGCACGCCAGCGCCATCGCGATGGTGATGCGCTGGCGCTGGCCGCCGGAGAACTGGTGGGGAAAGTCGCCCAGCCGCACCTGCGGCTCGGCAATGCCCACCAGCTCGAGCAGCTCGGCGGCCCGGCGTGTCGCCGCAGCGCGGCGCATCCCGAGATGTGCGCGCATCGGCTCCATGATCTGGTATCCGATCGAAAAGAGCGGATTGAGTGCCGACGTCGCCTCCTGGAACACGACGCCGACCGCGAGGCCGCGCGCACGCCGGCGCTCCGGCTCGGCAAGCGCGGACAGATCCTGACCCTCCAGAAGGACGCGGCCATGGCAGCGCGCCGTCGGCGGCAGCAGCCCGAGCATCGCGAGAATCGTGGCCGACTTGCCCGAGCCGCTCTCGCCAACCACGCCGAGGCATTCCCCCGCCCCGAGCGCGAAGCTCACATCGCTGACGGCATGCAGCACCGCCCCGTCGCGGGTGACGAAGGCCGCCCCGAGATCCGCAACATCAAGAACCGGCTGCACCGGATCGGGCATCTCGCTTCCCATCTGCGCGCCGTCCCGCACGGCCCGCCGCACCCTTGGTAGCAGCTTTACGCCCGCGGGCAATGCATGGTCCCGCAATGCGAACGGCGCCGCGCCCCCCCGAAGGAGCACGGCGCCGTCGATCCGAAACCGTGGCCCGATCAGAAGCGCCGGTTGAGCCCCACGCTGACGGAGTGATGGTCCGGCGTCGCCCGGGTGGTGAGGTTGTTCGTCCCGGTCAGGTCCTTGCCACGGTAGTTGGTGTAGGCGTATTCACCGCGCACCGTCCAGTCAGTGTTGATGGCGGTCTCGACCCCGACGCCCAGCGTGTAGCCGACACGGGTGTCGGAGTCCTCGAGGCTGTCACCTTCCGCGGAGTCCGCCGCGTAGTCGATGCTACCGGCCGCGAGTCCGCCGCTGACATAGATCAGGTTGCGATCCATCGCGTAGCCGACGCGGCCGCGCACGGACGCCGACATGTCGACATCGACCGACGCGGAGTTTCCGCCGCTCGAAATGTCGTCGGAGATGCGCGCATAGGCGATGCTGCCCTCGACGCCCACGACGATGTTGTCGTCGTGGCGGTGCCAGTTGCGCCCGGCATGGATGCCGAGCATCGGGCCGCTGGCCTGGAGATCGCCGATGATCCGGTTGCCCTGGATGTTGTCGCCGCGAAATCCGACCTCGTCATCGCCGAGGAATGCGTATCCCAGCGACACCCCCGCGTAATACCCGTTCCAGTCGTAGCGCTGCGGTGCGGAGGGTTCCGGCTGGATCGGACCCGGCACCTCGATGATCTCCGGATCATCCATGGGATACATCTTCGAGCCGGCGGTCGCGGCCGATACTCCGATCAGGAGCGCCACGGCCGAGCTGCCCATGACGGCGACCATGACGGACGCGCCGCATGTCTGCGGTTTAGAGAAATATGTCATTTCACCTGCCTCGTTGCCTGTTTGTAGCGCTTGCTCTCGTTGCGGAGCTTTCGGGCGCTTTTACTGCTCTGCGCTTCACTAAGGGTTAACGAAATACCACGAGCCGGTCATTAAAACAAGCATCGCGCCGTGATGCGACATAAGAGTTTCGGCCAACATGTTGCGATCCGGCCACTATCCGGCCGCGCGGCCTGCGCGCAGTGCGACCATGGCCATGGCGGCGATGCCGGCACCCGCGAGGATTGCCACCGCCGGCGCCGTCGCGACATTGGCGATCACCACCGCGACGAGCGCCCAGATGACCGTGAGGCCATACTCCGGCGCGCGGCCGAGCCGCCACTGAATTGCGACGGCAAAGGCGGTTGCGAGCACGAGCGCTATGAGCGCCGCCGCCGTCACGCCCATCACGCCGTAGCCCCCGAGCATCAGCCCCACCGACACCCAGCTCGCCGCCGTCAACCAGCCTGCATAGATCCCCAGCGGCGCCTGCGCGAGCCAGCGGTCGTGGCGCGGGCTCTCGAACAGCGCGACGAGCGCGCCCAGCAGCATCAGCCAGATCACCACCGTCGCGAGCGGCGGGCTGACATTGGCGATGGCGATCCAGCCCGAGCCTAGGCCGAGGCTGAGAAAGAGCGGCCAGCGCCCAGCGTCCCAGCCGGCATCGTCGGCGCGGCGCGCGAGCCCGTAGCCCGCATGCAGCATGAGCCACAGATAGATCAGCCCCCAGATCCCGAAGGCATAGCCCTCCGGCTGCACCGGCGGGTTGCGCTGCGGCACGGGGAAGAGCTCGGGGTCGAACCCCGCGAAGCCCGCCGTCACATAGGGCGAGACGACGAACACCACCGCCGCGACGAGCACGAGCACGGCCTTGGCGCGCTTGCCGCCCCAGCGGATCTGCGGCATGTCACTCAAGGGCACCCTCCGGCGAAATGCGACCTCTGCCGCCGAGATAGGGCGCGAGGGCTCCGGGCAAATCCACGCCGCCATCCGCGCGCTGTCCGTTCTCGAGCACCGCGATGAGCGCGCGCCCCACCGCAACGCCCGAGCCGTTGAGGGTGTGCACGAATTCCGGCTTACCGCCATCGGGGCGGTAGCGCGCATTCATCCGCCGCGCCTGGAAATCGCCGCAGGTCGAGACCGAGCTGATCTCGCGGTAGCGCCCCTGTCCCGGCAACCACACCTCGATGTCATGCGTGCGCCGCGCCCCGAAACCCAGATCGCCGGTGCACAGGCTCACCGTCCGATACGCCAGCCCGAGCCGCTCGAGGATATCCTCCGCGCAGCGGGTCATGCGCGCATGCTCGGCTTCGCTGTCCTCGGGCCGCGTGACCGAGACCATCTCGACCTTCTCGAACTGATGCTGGCGCAGCATCCCGGCGGTGTCCTTGCCCGCCGCCCCAGCCTCGGAGCGAAAGCACAGCGTGTGCGCCGTCATCCGCAGGGGCAGGGCGCCCGCGTCGAGGATCTCGCCCGCGACGATGTTGGTCAGCGTGACCTCCGAGGTCGGGATCAGCCAGTGCCCCTCGGTGGTCCGGTAGCTGTCCTCGCCGAATTTCGGCAGCTGCCCCGTGCCATACATCGCCTCGTCGCGCACCAGCACGGGCGTCATGGTCTCCTGCAGCCCGTTCTCGACGGTGTGCACATCGAGCATGAACTGCGCCAGCCCCCGGTGCAGCCGCGCCACCGCCCCGCGCAGCACCGCGAAGCGCGAGCCCGACAGCCGCGCCGCGGCGGCGAAATCGAACCCCGCCGCCGCGCCGGGGATGTCGAAATGCTCCAGCGGGGTGAAATCGAAATCGGGCGGCGTGCCTTGGCGGCGCAGCTCGACATTGCCGTCCTCGTCGGCGCCGTCGGGGACGTCCGGGTAGGGCCAGTTCGGCAGGCCCATCAGCAGCTCCTCGAGCCGGGCATCGGCGGCGCGGGCCTCGTCCTCGAGGCGGGCGATCTCGGCCTTCTTGTCGGCGACCTCGCCGCGCAGGCGCGCAAATTCCGCCTCGTCGCCGCGCGCCTTGGCCGCGCCGACCTCCTTCGAGGCCGCGTTCTGCGCCGCGCGGGCCTCCTCGGCGGCGTGGATCTTCGCGCGACGGACCTCGTCGATGCCGAGCACCTCCGCGGAAACCCCGGACAGCCCGCGCAGCGCCATCGCGGCGTCAAAGGCGGCAGGGTCGTCGCGGATGAGGCGGATGTCGTGCATGGTCTGTCTCCGGCGTTGCGCTCTCGGCCGGAGCCTTAGCGCATCGTCGCGCCGGGCTGAACCGTCAATTCAGGGGGCGGTGCGGCGCTGCGCGCGCTGGCGATGCGCCTTGCGGATGGCCGGCGCGAGCTTCGTCGCCGCGTCGAGCGTCGCGCCGGCGAGCATCGCCGCCTTCAGGCCCCGCGCGCCGCGCAAATCCGCCCCCTCCAGCCGCGCCCCGGCGAGCACCGCGCCCTCGAGATCGGCCCCCGCGAGCACCGCGTCACGCAGATCCGCACCGCTCAGATCGGTGTGCACCAGCCGCGCATCGGTCAGGTCCGCACCGCGCATATTGGCGCCGCGCAGCGAGGAATGGCTGAAATTGACGCGCTCCGCGCGCGCATGGGCGAGCTTCGCGCCGTCGAGCGCGAGGCGCGGCAGGCGCATGTCCTGCAACTTGGCTATGAAGCCGGGCTTGCGCGGCTCCTGTTCGGCGATGCTCGTCATCTCAGCCTCCGATCTGGACCACGACCCGTGTCGCCGCCGCGATATCGGGCGGCGGGGCGGCATCGGCCGCCTCGTCCGAGGATAAGGCGGCGTTCCGCTCCTGTATATAGGCATTGAGGATCTCGAGAACATGGTCGCGGTCGCGTGCCGAGTCCCGCGCGACCCGCTCGAGCGCGAGAATCGCGCCCAGCCGCCGCGAAATGCCGTGCTCGAGCG
>PUKW01000210.1 GCA_003550665.1 Paracoccaceae bacterium
GACGGGCTCACCGTGATCGCCGTGGAGCAGGCCGTCGCCGCGCCCTTCTGCACGGCGCGGCTGGCGGATGCCGGCGCGCGGGTGATCAAGATCGAGCGGCCGGGCGGCGATTTCGCGCGCGGCTACGACGCCACGGCGCGCGGCCAGAGCAGCTATTTCGTCTGGCTCAACCGGGGCAAGGAGTCGCGCGTGCTCGATCTCGCCGCGCCGCAGGGGCGCGAGGCGCTCGCCGGGCTGATCGGCGAGGCCGACGTGCTGGTGCAGAACCTGCGCCCCGGCGCGATGGCGCGCATGGGGCTCGACCCGGCCGAGCTGCGCGCCCGCCACCCCAAGCTCGTGACCTGCTGCATCAGCGGCTATGCCCCCGGCGGCCCGCGCGCGACGCGCAAGGCCTATGACCTGCTGATCCAGGCCGAGTCGGGCCTCGCCGCGATCACCGGCGGCCCCGAAGCGCCCGCCCGGGTCGGCATCTCAATCGTCGATATCGCCACCGGGGCGAGTGCCCATGCCGCGATCCTCGAGGCGCTGATCGGGCGCGGGATCACCGGCGAGGGCGTCGGCATCCGGCTGTCGATGTTCGACGTGATTGCGGACTGGATGGCCGTGCCGCTCCTGCAGGCCGAGGGCGGCAAACCGCCCGCGCGGGTGGGGCTCAGTCATCCTTCGATCGCCCCCTACGGCGCCTTCACGGCGCGCGACGGCACCGTGATCCTGCTGTCGATCCAGAGCGAACGCGAATGGCGGGGCTTTTGCGCCTCGGTGCTCGGGGATGCGCAGATTGCCGCGGACCCGCGCTTCGAGAGCAATGTCGCGCGCGTGGCCAACCGCGCCGAGACGGACGCGCTCGTGGCCCGCGCTTTTGCCGCGCAGGAGGGCGCGGCGGTGGTGGCCGCGCTGGACGCGGCCGATATCGCCTTTGCCGAGGTCAATGACATGGCCGGGCTGTCGCGCCACCCCGAGCTGCGCCGCGCGACGGTGCAGACCCCGTCCGGGCCCGTGGATCTGCCGGCCCCGGCGGCGGTGTTCGCGCAGACGCCGCGCACGCTCGGCGCGGTGCCGGGGCTCGAAGGAGACGAGGAATGATCGCGATTGACGAGCTGCGCCGCTGGATCGGCCGCGAGGAAAGCTGCGGCGATGTCATAACGACTGCACTTGCGGAGCGTTTCGAGGCGACGCTTGGCCTCGACTCGGCCCAAGGCGCCGGGGCGCCCGCACCGCGGCTGATCCATCTGTGCCTTGGCCTGCCCGCCGTCCCCGCCGAGGCGCTCGGCCCCGACGGCCATCCGGCGCGCGGCGGCTTCCTGCCGCCGGTGCCGCTGCCCAATCGGATGTGGGCGGGGGGGCGCTTCGAATTCGAGGGGGCGCTGCGCGTGGGTGATACCGTCACGCGCACATCGCGTATCGACGAAGTCAGCCTCAAGCAGGGCCGCAGCGGGACGCTGTGCTTCGTCACGGTCACCCACCGCGTGGCCGGTCCCGCCGGCGCGGTCAGCGAGCGCCAGGACATCGTCTACCGCGACGGCACCGCCACCGCGCGCCCTGCCGAACCCGCCGGCGCCGGGCAATGGAGCCGCACGGTCGATGCCTCGCCGGTGACGCTGTTTCGCTACTCCGCCATCACCTTCAACGGCCACCGCATCCATTACGATCAGCCCTATGCGACGGGCGTCGAGGGCTATCCCGGCCTCGTCGTGCACGGCCCGCTGCAGGCGACCTGGCTCTATCACTTCGCCGCCGAGCTGCGCGACGGCGCAGCGCCCGACATCTTCGAATTCCGCAGCCGCGCGCCGCTTTTCGATGTCGACACGGTCACGCTGAACGCCGCGCGGCGCGATGACGGGACGATGGCGCTCTGGACCGCCGCCGCGGACGGCCCTGTGGCCATGGAAGCGACGGCGCAGTGGATATAGGGCCTACAGCCCGAGATAGTCTTGCTCGACCTGCTCGGTGATCTCGCCCGGCGCGCCGAGCCAGACATCGCGGCCGCGCTCGACGATCACGCAGTTATCCGCGAGCGGCAGGATCTCGGCGAGCGTCTTGTCCACCAGCAGGATCGACAGCCCCTCGCCGCGCAGCGCCCCGATCGCCTGCCAGATCTCGCGCCGGATCACCGGGGCGAGGCCCTCGGTCGCTTCGTCGAGCACCAGCAGCCGCGGATTGGTCATCAGCGCGCGCCCGATGGCGAGCATCTGCTGCTCGCCGCCCGACAGTGTCGAGGCGAACTGCCCCGACCGCTCCGCGAGGCGCGGAAAGAACTCCCGCACCCGCGCCAGCGTCCACTCGCCGGGCCGCGCGGCGGCGGTAAGGTTTTCTGTCACCGTCAGGTTGGGAAAGCAGCGCCGCCCCTCGGGCACAAGCCCGATGCCGAGCCGCGCCGCGCGGTAGGATGGCAGCCCGGTGAGATCGCGCCCGTCGAAGCGGATGCTGCCCGCGCGCACCGGCAGAATCCGGCAGATCGCGTGGATGGTGGTGGTCTTGCCCATGCCGTTGCGGCCCATGAGCGCGACCACCTCGCCCTCGCGCACCTGCAGGTTGACGCCGAACAGCGCCTGCGAGGCGCCGTAGAACACCTCGAGCCCCTCGACCTCGAGCATCGCGCTCATGCGCCCTCCTCCTCGCCGAGATAGGCCTCGCGCACCGCCGGGTCGGCGCGGATCTCGGCGACGCTGCCCGTGGCGATGACGCGCCCGTTCGCCAGCACTGAGACCCGATCGGCGAGCGCGAACACTGCGTCCATGTCGTGCTCGACGAGCAGGATCGGCGCCTCGGCGCGCAGCGTGTCGAGAAACGCCGTCAGCGTGCGCGCGCCCTCGGCGCCCATCCCCGCCATCGGCTCGTCGAGCAGGAAGGCCGCGGGCTCCAGCGCGAGCGCCACCGCGATTTCCAGAAGCCTGCGTTCGCCATGCGAGAGGGTCTCCGAGGGCACGCTCGCCCGCCCCTCGAGCCCGACCCGCGCGAGGATTTCCTCTGCCGGTTCCGTCAGCGACCGGTCGCGCCGCACCGGCCAGAGCATGCGGTAGGAATGCCCCTGCCGCGCCTGCAGTGCCAGCATCACGTTGCGCCGCGCCGAATATTCCGGGATCAGCGAGGAGACCTGGAAGCTGCGCCCCAGCCCCAGCCGCGCACGCTGCGCCACCGACAGGCCCGAGACATCCTGCCCCTGGACCACGATCCGCCCGCTATCGGGCGCCAGCTTGCCGCTCACCAGCGCCATCAGCGTGCTCTTGCCCGCCCCGTTCGGCCCGATCAGCGCATGGATCTCGCCGGGCATGAGCGTGAGCGAGACATCCTGCGTGGCCTTGAGCGCGCCGAAGGACTTCGACACGCCCGCAAGGTCGAGAACCGGCTCAGCCATGGCGCTCCCTCCCCGCGATGATCCCGATCACCCCGCCGCGCGCGAACAGCACCACCCCGAGCAGCACGAGGCCGAGCCAGAACTGCCAGTGCTGGGTCAGCCCGCCGAACACCACCTCGAAGCCGACGAACACCGCCGCCCCCGCGACCGGACCGAAAAGCCGCCCCACCCCGCCGAGGATGCAGATCACGATCAGCTGGCCGGATGTGTGCCAGCTCATCATCGACGGGCTCACGAAGCGGTTGAGATCGGCCATCATGGCGCCGGAGAGCCCGGTGATCATCCCCGAGATAACGAAGGCCGCGAGCTTGATCCCGAAGGGCGAGATCCCCACCGCCGCGACGCGCTCCGGGTTCTGCCGGATCGCCATCAGGGCGGCGCCGAAGCGCGCATTGCGCAGCATCGCGAACAGCACCAGCGCGATCACCAGCGCGCCATAGGCGAGCAGGAACATGTTCCAGGTCTGCATCGTGTTCAGGCCGGGAAACTGGTTGCGCACGAAGATCGACAGCCCGTCCTCGCCGCCATAGGTCGGCCAGCCGATGGCGAAGTAATAGGCCATCTGCGCGAAGGCGAGCGTGATCATGATGAAGAAGATGCCCGAGGTGCGCAGGCTCAGCGCGCCCACGATCGCGGCGATCAGCCCGCTCAGCAGCATCGCCACCGGCCAGATCACCAGCATCTGGTCGCTGCCCGACAGCCCGAACACCATCGGCACACCCGAGAAGGCATGATGCGCCATGATCCCCGCGACATAGCCGCCGAGCCCGAAATAGAGCGCGTGCCCGAAGGACACCATCCCCCCGAGCCCCAGCGCGATGTTGAGCCCCACCGCCGCCAGCGCGAAGATCGCCACCCGCGTCGAAAGCGTGACATAGAACGGCTCGTCGATCATCAGCGCGATGACCGGCGTGGCGAACAGCCCGATCAGCAGCACGGCGTTGAGCCAGAATTCCTTGCGCGTCTCATCCATGGGCCGGGAACAGTCCTTTCGGGCGCAAGAGCAGCACCGCCGCCATCAGCATGTAGATCAGCATCGAGGCGATCGCCGCGCCGATATCCGTCGCGCGCCCGGCTTCGAAGAGCAGATCGAACAGGCGCGGCAGCAGGAAACGGCCCATCGTGTCGATCACGCCCACCAGCAACGCGCCGACCAGCGCACCCTTGATCGAACCGATCCCCCCGATCACGATCACCACGAAGGCGAGGATCAGCACCGGCTCGCCCATGCCGACCTGCACCGACTGGATCGACCCGACAAGCGCCCCCGCAAGCCCCGCAAGTGCCGCGCCGAGCGCGAAGACCACCGTGTAGAGCGCCTTGATGTTGACGCCGAGCGCGGCGATCATCTCGCGGTCGGACTCTCCGGCGCGGATGCGCACCCCGAGCTGCGTGCGCGTGATCAGCATCCACAGCCCGATGGCCACCGCAACACCGAAGCCGATCAGCGCGAGCCGGTAGAGCGAATAGTTGAACCCGAAGCCCAGATGGACCGTCCCGGCGAGGCTGTCGGGCCGGCTCAGATAGAGCGGGAAGGGGCCGAACAGCATGCTCGTGCCCTCCGACAGGATCAGGATCAGCGCGAAGGTGGCCAGCACCTGGTCGAGATGGTCGCGCGCATATAAGCGCCGGATCACCGTCACCTCGATGATCGCTCCCGCGGCCGCGGCGGCCGCGACCCCGGCGGCGAGCCCGATCCAGAAATTGCCCGTCGCCGCCGCGACGCCCGCGCAGATGAAGGCGCCGATCATGTAGAGCGAGCCATGCGCGAGATTGATCAGCCCCATTACGCCGAAGACAAGCGTCAGCCCGGCGGCCATCAGGAACAGCATCAGCCCGAATTGCACCCCGTTGAGGAGCTGCTCGATGAAGAGAGCGAGACTCATGGTCGGATGTCCGGATCAGGAAGGGCGCGGCGCGGCCGGGACCGCGCCGCTTGCAGGGCTCACATCTGGCAGTCTTCGCCGAACACGTCCTGGTGCTCCTCGAAGGCGACGCCGGTGATGCGGTTGGTGTATTCGCCGTCCTCCTCGACGACCTCGCGCACATGGATCTTCTGGATCGGGTGGTGGTTGGAGGCGAAGGCGAAATCGCCGCGCGTGGAGTCGAAATCGGCCTCGCGCAGCGCCTCGCGGAAGGCGTCCTGATCGGAGATGTCGGCCTTTTCCATCGCCGAGAGGATCAGCTTGGCTGTGTCGTACCCCTGGCTGGCATAGATCGACGGCGTGCGCTCATATTCCGCCCGGAAATTGTCCATGAAGGCGAGGTTGGTCTCGTTGTCGAGATCGGGGCTCCACTGCCCGGTATTGACCACGCCGAGCGCGGCCGAGCCCATCGCGGGCAGGTTGTCCTGATCGAAGGTGAAGCCCGCCGACACGATCGGCAGATCGACGCCCGAGTCGTCATACTGCCCCATGAAGGAGATGCCCATGCCGCCGGGCAGGAACAGGAACACGCTGTCGGCGTCGGAGTCGCGGATCTCGGCGATCTCGGAGGCATAGTCGGTCTGACCCACTGAGGTCAGCAGCTCGCCCGCGAGCTCGCCCTCGTAATAGCGTTTGAAGCCGTTGAGCGCATCGGTGCCCGCGGGGTAGTTCGGCGCCATGATGAAGGTGTTCTCGTAGCCCAGATCGTTGGCGGCCACGGCGGCGGCCTCGTGCAGCGCGTCGTTCTGCCAGGCGACGTTGAAGTAGTTCTCGTGGCAGTTCTCGCCCGCGAGCGCGGAGGGCCCCGCATTGGGCGACAGGTAGAACAGCCCCTGCGCCACGGCACTCGGCACCACGGCCATGGCGAGGTTGGAGAAGATTATACCCGTGAGGATATCCGCGCGCTCGGACTGGATCATCCGGTCGGCGACCTGAACGGCCGTCTCCGGGCTCTGGGCGTCATCCTCGACGACAAAGTTGATGCCGTGCTCGCCCGCCTCGTCGAGGGCGAGCTGGAAGCCGTCGCGCACATCGGTGCCGAGCCCGGCGCCGCCGCCCGACAGCGTGGTGATCATGCCGACGGTGACCTCATCGGCCTGAACGGCTGCCGCCGAGAGCATGAGCGCGGCGGCACCCGA
>PUKW01000131.1 GCA_003550665.1 Paracoccaceae bacterium
AAGGGCTGGAAGGCCCCGGACATGACACCGCTGGACGCCGCGCGGATGACGATCGCGCTACTCGCGAGCGATGGCCCCCGGCATTGCGTCGAGCGTGTCAAGCTCTTTGGCGCGGCCCGCTTCACCCCGAGCTTCCGGCGCAAGGTTCGAGGCTACGAGACGATGAGCGCGGACCAGTTCCGCGCGCGTATTGAGGGGGAGACCCTCGAGGACGCGCTGGCCTACCTTTTGTCCGAGCCCTCGCGCGTCGGCCTCGAGCAAAGCGCCGCATCGTTCGCGCATGGCGCCCCCTTCGAGCTTCGCGTCAGCGTCTTCGATGTGCTTGCGGAGCTGTCGTGGCCGAATCGCGAAGGTGACGAGACCACGGGGGAGCTGGTCGCACCGTTCAAGGGCAGCGCAAGCCTCGGCGAGCTCTCCGACGCGGGCATCAAAGGCGGTATCCGGACCGTCCGGTCAATCTCTGGCCTTCAATTCTTCGGAGTCGGAATCGCTCTCGCGGCCGACGACCCGGGCGCGTCAAGGGAGGTTTCCTGAGATGGCGCGCAGCTGCATCCTTCCCGAGCACACGAAGCCCGCCGATCTTGCGAAGCATCTGGGCGTTTCGGAACGCGAGCTTCGCAGGTTCGCACGAGAAATCGGCTCTTGCCGCGTTATCGGCAAGGAGATGATCCTTCTAACCGAGGATGTCGATCTCATCATGGAGGCGGCCCGGCCATGCGACTTGAAATCTACCGGCGCGGCAGCGTCTGGCACTAGCGAGGGACCATTGCCGGAAGGCGACTACGGGGATCTACGCAGACGACTGACCGAAAAACCGCCGAAAGGGTCGCGTCGGAAGTCGAGAGCCGCGCCTGGCAGCGTCGTTTCGATGGGCCGGGGGCAGGGTTGACCATGGCGCAGGTGTTCAACGCATACCTCGACGCCGGGAAGTCGGACCGCTTCCTGTTGAAGCTGGCGGCCTTCTGGAAGGACACGCCGGTCGAGCGCGTTCGCCCCGGAACGATCCGTCAAGCCGCACGGACGATCTACCCGACCTGCAACGCGCCGACCTGGAATCGCCAGGTGATCAAGCCGACACAGGCTGCGATCAACCACGCTGCCGAGCTCGGCTGGTGCCAGCGCATCTCCGTCAAGAAGTTCACCGAGTCGCCGAAGAAGAAGACCCCTGCGACGAGCGAATGTGTGCTGGCGTTTCGCGATCAGGCGATCGCGGACGGCTTGCCGCATCTCGCCGCGCTCTGCGTCTTCATGATCGGCACGGCCGCGCGCGTCGGCGAGTCCTGTCGGCTCACCTGGGCGGATGTTGACCTGAGCGATGGAACCGCGCAGCTGCATCTTTTCAAGCCCGTGCCGTGGAGTCGGATCGCGTTCCTACACCCGGAGGTGATTGCGGCGATCGCCAACATACCGTCCAATCGCAAGCCCGATGAGCGGGTATTCCGCTACGCTGGACGCGGCAGCGTCAAGTCTGTTTGGGAGAACGTGACCAAGCGCGCGGGCATCGAGCCGCTGACGCCGCATTGCTGCCGACACGGCTTCGCAACCACGCTGCTGCATCGAGGTAAAGATCCGAAGACGATCGCCGAGCATGGCGGCTGGAAGGACGCCACCACGGTGCTGCGCACCGACGCGCACGCGGTGAAGGATCGGAGCGCCACGAATGCCCTTTTTGACACAACGCTGACACAGGGCGCAGAATCTCCACCCGTAACCCATGGACAGAAAAGGTAAAAAATCAGATGAGCACTGCCCCTCGGGGAGGGGTGACCCACAGACATCGGTATAAAACCGGCGCGGGAATAGCAAGCCCCCTCGACGCATGCCCCAGCGACGCACGGACCGGCACGGCGCTGCGGCCCATGCGGCGCGGCGCGGAACCGACGCAGGCCGATCTGCGCATCCCGCCGCGATTCGCGCCGGCGTCGTGCTCCGGGCGTCGCTCAGACCCCCAGGCGGCGGGCGCGCGCGATCACATAGGTGATCGCGAAGACGGACAGGATTGCGGTGATGCTCATCATCACCAGGAGCGGCCAGGCCCCGACGCCGGGCTTGAGCATCGCCGCCGTGGCCGCCGAAAGCCCCGCGCCGGTTCCGATCATGATCGCCCCGCCGACGCCCGAGGCCGTCCCCGCCAGCCGCGGACGCACCGAGAGCATCCCGGCGGTGGCGTTGGGCATGACCATGCCGTTACCCAGCCCCATGAAGATGAAGAAGCCGAAGAACACCGGCGCGGGAGCAAGCCCGACCGCATGCGCCGCGACCAGCGCCGCGATGCCTCCCGTGCAGATCAGCGTGCCCCACAGCACCATCCGGTTGACGCCGTGGCGCGTCGAGTAACGCCCCGAGAGGAAGTTTCCGAGCGCATACCCCACCGCCGGCGCGCCGAAATACAGCCCCACCATCGCGGGCGAGAGGCCGAACACCTCCGTGCCCACGAAGGGCGCCCCCCCTAGAAAAGCAAAGAAGGCCCCCATCGAAAACGTCGCCGCGAGGCAGTAACCCCAGAACCGCCGCGCCGTCAGAAGCTCGGGGTATTCGGCGAACTGCGCGCGAAAGCTCGCCGGCCGCGCCGTCGCGGTCTCGCCCAGATCGCGCCAGCTCAGCACGAGCACGGCGAGCCCGCAGATGAGCATGAGCTGGAAATTCGCCTGCCATCCCAGAAGCTGGTCGAGCACCCCGCCGATCAGCGGCGCGACCATCGGCACCAGCGCCATGCCCATCGTCACATAGCCGATCATCGAGGCCGCCTCGGCCTCGCCGACCATGTCGCGCACGATCGCGCGCGAGAGCACCATCGCCGCCACGATCACCGCCTGCAGCATCCGAAACAGCAGGAACACCTCGACCGTCGTCGCCAGCAGCGTGCCCAGCGTCGCGAGCACGAACAGCGCGATCGACCACAGCACCACCGGCCGGCGCCCGAACCGGTCCGAGATCGGCCCGATGGCAAGCTGCAGCACCGCGTTCATCGCCAGATAGAGCGACACGGAAAGCTGCATTATCGCGTAATCGGTCTCGAAATGGCGCGTCATCGCCGGCAGCGAGGGCAGGAACACGTTGATCGCGAGCGCCGGCAACCCCGCGAGCAGGATCAGCGTGGCGATATGGGGCGGCGTGCGCCGATCGAGAAAGCGCGGCTGCGCAGAGACGGACATCCCCAAGCCATAGAGCCGGGCGCGGGGGCTGTCCATCGCCCGCCCTTGCCGCGGCGCGGCGGCGGGTGTATCCCGCTGACGGGCCTGCGGCGATGGCGTCGCCGCGGGGTGCGCCCCCGGCCCGCGGCCCTGCGCCGCCGTCGTCCTGAACGCCGGGACCTTTCGGGGTCCGCAGGCCGGACCCCATCTCAGGAGGTCCGACCATGATTGAGCGTCCCGCCTATTACCGCTTCCACCAGGGCGCGAAGTCCCTGCCCTTCGATGCGGCCGAGTACGAAGCCCGCCTTGCCGAGCTGCGCGCTTCGATGGCGCAGCACGGCGTCGATGCGGCCGTACTCACCTCGATGCACAACGTGGCCTATTATTCGGGGTTTCTCTATTGTGCCTTCGGCCGGCCCTATGCGCTCGTCGTCACCTCCGGGCAGGCGGTCACGATCAGCGCCGGGATCGACGGCGCGCAGCCCTGGCGGCGCAGCCACGGCGACAGCCTCACCTACACCGACTGGTCGCAGGGCAATTTCTGGCGCGCGGTGGGTTCGGTGACGGGGCCGGGCGCAACGCTCGGCGTGGAGGCCGATCACCTGACGCTGGCGCAGTCGGAGGCGCTCGATGCCGTCCTCGCCCCCGCGCGGCGCGTCGATCTGGCCCCGGCCACGATGGCGCAGCGGATGCGCAAATCCGACGCCGAGCGCGCGCTTATCCGGGCCGGGGCGGCGGTGGCCGATATCGGTGGCGAAGCGATCCGCGACGCCATCGCGCCAGGGGTGCGCGAGCTCGACGTGGCCATGGCCGGGCGCGACGCGATGGAGCTCGAGATCGCGCGGCGCTTTCCCGATGCCGAGTATCGCGACACATGGGTGTGGTTTCAGTCCGGCCTCAACACCGACGGGGCGCACAACCCGGTCACGTCGCGGCGGCTGGCGCGCGGCGACATCCTGTCGCTCAACACCTTCCCGATGATCTCGGGTTACTACACCGCGCTCGAGCGCACGCTGTTTCTCGGCGAGCCGGACGCGGACAACCTGCGCATCTGGGAGGCGAACGTGGCCGCGCATGAGCTCGGAATCTCGCTGCTTCGCCCGGGTATGCGCTGCTGCGACGTCACGGCGCGGATCAACGACTTCCTCGCCGGGCACGATCTGCTGCAGTATCGCAGCTTCGGCTACGGCCATTCCTTCGGCATCCTGTCGCATTACTACGGCCGCGAGGCGGGGCTGGAGCTGCGCGAGGATGTCGAGACGGTGCTTGAGCCGGGGATGGTCGTGTCGATGGAGCCGATGCTGACCATACCGCAGGGCCAGCCCGGCGCCGGCGGCTACCGCGAGCACGACATCCTCATCATCACCGAGGACGGCAACGCGAACATCACCGGCTTTCCCTACGGGCCCGCGCACAACGTCGTCTGAGGCCATAGGCGCCGCGCCGCCGATCGCGCGGCGCGGGCCGCGTCAAGGCGCTAGGCGACCGCGTCGGGCCGGGGTATCCTGCGTGAAAACGAGGGACCTGAAGATGAACCGTCACGCTGTCGTCGCGCTTTTGGCGCTATCGCTGATCGCCGCCTGTTCGCGCGGGGAACCCGAGGCGCAGGCACCCGCGCTCGGCTATACCGGGACGCCCGACCTCTATCAGAACGAAACGCCCGAGCTGCGCGCCCTCATCGAGCACCACGCCGAAACCAAGCAGGTGCCCGTCGAGCTCGTGCAGCGGGTCATCCTGCGCGAGAGCCATCACCGCCCCCGCGCGCGCAACGGCCCGTATCAGGGGCTGATGCAGATCCACCCGCAGACCGCGCGCACAATGGGCTATGACGGCACCCCGGAAGGGTTGCTCGATCCCGACACCAACCTGCGCTACGCGACCCGCTACCTGCGCGGGGCCTGGATGCTCGCCGATGGCAGCCATGAGGAGGCCGTCAAATGGTATGCGCGCGGCTACTACTACGAGGCCCGCCGGCGCGGAATGCTCGAAGCGACGGGGCTGCGCTGAGTCACACGAAACGGTTGACGAGGTTCTCCAGCCGCTCCTGCCGGGCCGAGCGCGGGGCGGGGTTGATCCCCTCGCTCTCGACGCGCGCGGCGATGCTCGCAAGGTCGCTGCCGAGCATGGCGCGTGCCTCGGGCGCCTCCCAGCCCGCGTAGCGCCCGCGCCGCGCCGCCTCGAGCCCGCCATCCTCGAGCATCGCCGCCGCCGCCTTGAGCCCGCGCGCGCAGACATCCATCGCGCCGACATGGGCGAGGATCATGTCCGCCGGGTCGAGCGACTGGCGCCGCAGCTTGGCGTCGAAATTGGTCCCGCCGGTGTCGAACCCGCCCGCCTTGAGGATCTCGTAATAAGCCAGCGCCACCTCGGGGGTGTTGTTGGGGAAATGGTCGGTGTCCCAGCCGCATTGATAATCGTTGCGGTTCATGTCGATGGAGCCGAAGATGCCGAGTGCAGCGGCGAGCGCGATCTCGTGCTCGAAGCTGTGCCCGGCGAGGATCGCGTGGCCGCACTCGATGTTGATCTTCACCTCGTCCTCGAGGCCGAAGCGCTTGAGAAAGCCGTAGATCGTGCCGACATCGTAATCATACTGGTGCTTGGTGGGCTCCTGCGGCTTGGGCTCGACGAGGATGGTGCCCTTGAAGCCGAGCTTGTGCTTGTAATCGACGACCATCGACAGGAAGCGCCCCGCCTGCTCGGATTCGCGCACGAGATCGGTGTTGAGCAGCGTCTCGTAGCCCTCGCGCCCGCCCCACAGCACGTAATTCTCCCCGCCGAGCCGGTGCGTGGCGTCCATGCAGCTCTTCACCGTGGCCGCGGCGAAGGCAAAGACATCCGGGTCCGGGTTGGTGGCCGCGCCGGCCATGTAGCGCCGGTGCGAGAAGAGATTGGCCGTGCCCCACAGCAGCTTCGGCCCGCCGGCGTCCATCTTCTCGCCGAAATAGTCCACGATCTCCATGAGGTTGCGGGTGTTTTCCGCGAAATCGGCGCCTTCGGGGCGCACATCGGCGTCGTGAAAGCAGAAATACGGCACGCCGAGGATACGAAACATCTCGAAGGCCGCGTCGGCCTTCATCTTCGCATGATCCATGGTGTCGCCGAACCAGGGCCGCTCGAAGGTCTGCCCGCCGAACGGGTCGTTGCCGGGCCAGGCGAAGTTGTGCCAGTACGCCACCGCAAAGCGCAGGTAATCGGCCATGCGCCTGCCCATCACGCGCTCGTCGGGGTCGTAATGGCGAAAGGCGAACTCGTTGGTGCTGTCGGGGC
>PUKW01000227.1 GCA_003550665.1 Paracoccaceae bacterium
AGCCGAGCAGGTAGCGCCGCCGGTAGCCCGTCCCGCGCCAGGGATAGTGAAACAGCGCCTTGCGCATGTAGAAGCGGCGGTAGTTCTTCATCACCCCGTCGAGCAGCTCGCCCCGGCTCAGCGCGGCGGGCTTCATGATCGGGGTGACGAAGTTGTATTTCGAGAAGTCGAACACCTCGACCTGATCGCGCAGCTCCTGAAACAGCGGCGTGAAGGGCCAGGGAGTATACATCGCCCAGTTGGCGAGATCGGGCTGCCAGTCCCAGGCCATGCGGTAGGTTTCCTCGAGGGTCTCTGCGGTCTCGTTGTCGAGCCCGACGATGAACTGCGCTTCGACAAAAATGTCGGCCTCGCGCAGCAGCCGCACCGCCTCCTTGTTCTGCGCGACGGTGGTCTCCTTGTTGAACTGATCGAGCTTGAGCTGCGCGGCCGCCTCGGTGCCCAGCGAGACATGCACAAGCCCGGCGCGGCGGTAGAAACGCAAAAGCTCGCGGTCGCGATAGATGTCGGTCACCCGCGTGTTGATGCCCCACTGGATCCGCTCGGGCAGCCCGCGCGCGATCAGTTCCTCGCAGAACTCGATGAATTTCTTGCGGTTTATCGTCGGCTCTTCGTCGGCGAGAATGAAGAACCCGACACCGTGATCGTTGACGAGGGTCTCGATCTCGTCGGCGACGGCCTTGGGGTTGCGAATCCGGTAGTCGCGCCAGAACTTCCACTGCGAGCAGAACGAGCACGTGAACGGGCAGCCCCGCGCCATATTGGGAATCGCCACGCGCACGCCGAGCGGAACATAGATGTATTTCTCCCATTCGAGGATAGACCAGTCCGGGCTGATCCCGTCGAGGTTCTTGACGGTGGGCGCGGCCGGGGTGGCGACGATCTCCTCGCCATCGACATAGGCGAGCCCCTTGATATGCGCGCGGTCCGCGGGCCAGCGCCCCTCGGCGACGCAGCGCATCAGCGCGGTCATGATCTCCTCGCCCTCACCGCGCACGATCACGTCGATATGCGGCGCCTCCGCGAGCACCTGCGGATACATGAAGGTGGCATGGATGCCGCCAAGCACTCGCAGCGCGTTGGGCGCTGCCTGGGAGGCGATTCGCAGCACCTCCTCGGCCTCGTAGATCGCCGGGGTGATGGCGGTCGTGCCCACCACGTCGGGCGCGAGGGCTGCGAGCCGGTCATGCAACGCGTCGTGGTCGATGTGGTTGGTCATCGCGTCGATGAAATGGATGTCGTCGAAGCCGGCCGCGCGCAGCGACCCGGTCAGATAGGCGACCCAGGCCGGCGGCCAGCTCCCGGCGATCTCGGCGCCGCCGGAATGGTAGTTCGGGTGAACGAAGACGATGCGCATGGTGGACCTCCGCAGAATGTCCACTCAAGTTGACACTTCATATGTCAATTTGCCTTGACACAGATCAAGCGGCGCGCGGTCAGCTTCCGTCGCGGCTCAGCAGCCCGTGCTTGCGCAGCTTGACGTAAAGCGACTGGCGCGACAGGCCGAGCATCTCCGCCGCCGCGACGCGGTTGTTGCCCGTCAGTTCGATGGCGGTCTCGATGCACATCTTCTCGACGACGTCGTTGGTTTCGGCCACGATTTCCTTGAGCGAGGCCGACCCGACGAGCTCGCGCAGGCTGCGCGCGCCCTCCTCGCCGCCGGGCACGCCGGAGGCGCGGCTGGCTTCGGAGCGCGTCGCGTCGCGCACGACCACCACGACGCAGGGCCGGGCCCGGTCATCGAGCCAGGTTGCCGACATGTCGACGGCGACCTCGCCGGAGAAATCGGTGGCGAGCCGCGTCGAATAGTGGCGCAGCTGCCGGGCACGGCGGACATTGTCGAGCAGGACCTTCAGATCCACCGCCCCGCGCGCGAGGAAGTCGGAGAAGGAGCGCCCGCGCACCGTCTGCACCCCGGCCGCGTCGGTGAGGTTGACGAAGGCCTCGTTCGCGGCACGGATCACGCCGTCGCGATCGAGGAACACGATCCCGTCAATGCCCTCGTTATAGAGGCGCTCGAGGTTGCCGGACAGCTCGTCGGGCACCGCCGAGGCGGCGGCGGGCTCCTCGAGGCGGCACATGATCAGCCGCTCGCCTCCGGCGCGAAAAACCGTCGGCGCTGCGAGCAGCTCCCGGCCCGAGCGCCGCGCCTTGACCTCGATGGACCCGCCCTCGCCGCTGATCGCGCGGCGCGTCATCTCGTCGAGCAGCTCGCCGCGGCCACGATCCTCGAAGGCCCGGCCCACCGGATGGCCCGACAGATCGCCGCGCGAATCGCCCAGGAGCCGCGCCGCCGGCGCATTGAGATCGCGGATCCGCCCGTTGGCGACCGAGATCACCACCACCGCGTCATCCACGGCCTCCATCAGGACGCGGTAGCGCGTGTCGGCCTCGCGCTGGGCCTCGTAGTCGCGCTCCATCGCGAGCTGCGCCTCGACGAGGCGCTGCTGCATGTCGGCGATCGGGCGCAGATCGTGGCCCAGCATCAGGAGCGTGCCTTGCGCATCGATGCGGTGCACCGCGTAACGCATCGCGAGGTCGAGGCCGTCGGTCAGCGGGTGATTCAGTTCCGTGGAGGGCACGTTCTCGCCCGCGGCAAGGCGTTCGAGATGCGTGTCGAGCTTTGCGACGCTCTCGACGGTGAGCAGCTCGCGCAGCGGTCGTCCCGGCCATTCGGCGGCGGCGGGCAGCCCCGGATTGGAGGGGTTGGTCTCGGCCCCCGAGATGATCCCCGCAGGATCGACGAGCAGGACGATGTCGGCATCGCTCGCGAGGATGCGCTGCAAAAGCTCCGGTCCGACCGAGAGCCCGGCCCTGCCGATTGCGGATGAGTCAAGTTTGGTAGTCAAGAAACCAACCAGTTCGTTTCGCGCACCCTCCCCGCGGGACGGTGTGCGGTTTCAGGCACTCACACGCGCGACCGGGATGCGCGCCATGCAGGCTCTCAGGGCCGCTGCCGGATCGGACGTGACGATATCAGCCCCGGTCGATGCAGCCACGTCCTGCTCCCCCTCGAGTGATGCGCCGCCAACAATCGTCGGCAGGGCACCGGAATGATCGCATCGCACTAGGTGGATGAGATCGCGGCAGATTGCAAGACCCCCGGCGCTGCCGACCGAGAACATCAGCGCGTCGATGCCGCTCCCGCGCACGGCGTCAAGCAGATTCGCGGGGCTCGGCGCAATCATGAGATGCACCGCGACACCGCTGCGGCGCAGCCGACTCGTGGCGATGCGCGCGCCGAAGCTGTGCTGTTCGCCGGCAGGCACCACCATGATCGCGGCGCCCGGCCCCCGGCCGGAAGCCGATTCGCCGGGTGCCGCGGTTTCGCCGCGCCCGGCCGGGATATCGCGCAGCAACCCCTGCAGCTGTGCCATGCCAATGCTGACCTGTGCGAAACTCATCCGGTCGGACACCCAGTCCGCCCCCATGCGCCGCGCGGCCGCGGACAGATAGGTTTCGACGAAACGAATGTCGGTGATCCGCGCGCGGCGCGCATCGGCGAGCACATCCAGACACCGCCCCCGCTCGCCCGCGACGGCGGCGGCCACGAGCGCGGCGAGCGTGGTCTCGCAAATCGACTCCGACCCACCCCGCGCGGCGGCGACGCGCGCCACCACATCGCAGGCAATGCCGTTCAGGCCGGGCCGCTCCGGCGGGGCAACGCAGGGAAGAATCTGGTAGGCCTGTGTCTGCATCGTCCGGCTCCAGCCCTGGTCGTCCGCTCAGCCCGACGACTTCGACCCTTACGACAGGTCGTTCCTGTCCCGTTTATTGTTCACGGCGCGAGCCGATCTGTCAAATCTATTTGACACCCCGGCGCCATCCGGACGCGCCGGGCCGTGCCCATGCCACGAAAACCCCATGATTTAGTTGCCTTGACCGGACGCGCCGCGTCGAGGCCCCGACGGTGACATCCCGGATCGACACATCGAGTGTAAGTTTTGGTTGACACATTCGCGAGGCCGGGACTACGCTTCGGGGAGTTATCGCGCCACGGAGAGGCTCGGAATATGACGGCCACGGCAGAACACGCCCCCGCGCAGGCGGCTCTCTACACCCCCGAACAGCGGGCGCGGCGCGACGGCACCGTCTGGACCCTCGTGCAGGGCGTGCTGGCGCCGGCGCAGTTCCTGGTCTTCCTGGTCTCGCTCGCGCTCGTGCTGACCTATCTCGTCACCGACACGGGCTATCTCGCGGCCACGATCTCGATCCTGGTCAAGACCGGCTTTCTCTACGCGATCATGGTCACCGGCGCGATCTGGGAGAAGGTCGTGTTCGGGCAGTATCTCTTCGCGCCGGCCTTCTTTTGGGAAGACGTCGTCAGCTTCGTGGTGATCGCGCTGCATACGGCCTATGTCGTCGCGCTGCTCGCCGGATCGATGACGCCCGCCGGGCTGATGTGGCTCGCGCTGGCCGCCTATGCGCTCTACGCGCTCAATGCATTTCAGTTCCTGTGGAAGCTGCGCGCGGCGCGGCTGCAGGCGGAGGCTTCGGCATGAGCGATCTGCCCGCCCCCCCCGCCGTCGGCTGCCGCACCGCGCCGGTGCTGCGCGAGCGTGGTCAGCGCGAGGTGTTCTGCGGCCTGACCGGGATCATCTGGCTGCACCGGAAGATGCAGGACGCCTTCTTTCTGGTGGTCGGCTCGCGCACCTGCGCGCATCTGCTGCAATCGGCGGCCGGCGTGATGATCTTCGCCGAGCCCCGATTCGGCACAGCCATCCTCGAGGAAACCGATCTCGCCGGCATGGCCGACGCCCAGGACGAACTCGACCGCGAGGTCGCCCGCCTGCTCGAGCGCCGGCCCGATATCCGCCAGCTCTTTCTGGTTGGCTCCTGCCCGTCCGAGGTCATCAAGATCGACCTGTCCAAGGCGGCGGAGCGGCTCTCGGCCGCGCATGCCCCGCATGTCCGAGTCCTCAACTACTCCGGCTCGGGCATCGAGACGACCTTTACCGAGGGCGAGGATGCCTGCCTCGCCGCGATGGTCCCCGCGCTCGAGGCGACCGAGGCGCGCGAGCTCGTGATCGTGGGCGCGCTGCCCGATGTCGTCGAGGATCAGGCGCTGTCGCTTCTCGCGGCGATGGGCATCGGCCCGGTGCGCTGCCTGCCGGCGCGCCGCGCCGCCGAGGATCCCGCCGTGGGGCCCAACACCGTCTACGCGCTCACCCAGCCCTTCCTCGGCGCCACGCATGAGGCGCTGAGCCGCCGCGGCGCGCGCCACATCCCTGCCCCGATGCCCTTCGGCGAGGAAGGCACCACCCGCTGGCTGCGTGCCGTGGCCGATGAATTCGACGTGCCCGACGACGTGTTCGAGCGCGTCACCGCCGCGCCGCGCGACCGCGCGCGCCGCGCCGTCGCCGCGCAGGCCGAGACGCTTCGCGGGCGCAGCCTGTTCCTGTTTCCCGACAGCCAGCTCGAACCGCCGCTGGCGCGCTTCCTGACCCGCGAATGCGGCATGACCGCGATCGAGGTGGGCAGCCCCTTCCTGCACCGCGACGTGATCGGCCCCGATCTCGACCTTCTGGCCGAGGGACCGGTGATCTCCGAGGGCCAGGACGTGGACCTGCAACTCGAGCGCTGCCGCGCCGCGCGCCCGGATCTGACCGTCTGCGGCCTCGGCCTCGCCAATCCGCTCGAGGCCGAGGGGATGACCACGAAATGGGCCATCGAGCTCGTCTTCACCCCGGTTCATTTCTACGAACAGGCCGGCGATCTGGCCGGGCTCTTCGCCCGCCCGATGCGCCGCAAGCAAGCCCTCGGGCTGGAGGCCGCCGAATGAAGCTCAGCGTCTGGACATATGAAGGCCCGCCCCATGTCGGCGCGATGCGCGTGGCCACTGGCATGACCGGGCTGCATTTCGTGCTGCACGCGCCGCAGGGCGACACCTATGCCGATCTGCTCTTCACGATGATCGAGCGGCGCGATCACCGCCCGCCAGTGACCTATACGACCTTCCAGGCGCGCGATCTCGGCTCCGACACCGCGAACCTGTTCCGCACCGCCTGCCTCGACGCCGTCGAGCGATTCGATCCGCAGGCGATCATCGTCGGCTCCTCCTGCACCGCCGAGCTGATCCAGGACGACCCCGGCGGCATGTCCGAGACGATGGGCCTCGCCATCCCCGCGATCCCGCTCGAGCTGCCCTCCTATCAGCGCAAGGAGAATTTCGGCGCCGACGAGACCTTCCTGCAGATCGTGCGCGCCCTCGCCGAGCCGATGGAGCGCAGCGAAGCGATCAGCTGCAACATCCTCGGCCCGACCGCGCTCGGCTTTCGCCACCGCGACGACGTGGCCGAAATCACGGGACTCCTGCGCGAGATGGGCATCGCCGTGAATGTCGCCGCCCCGATGGGGTCGTCGCCCGCGGACATCCGCCGCCTCGGGGCCGCGCATTTCAACGTGCTGCTCTATCCCGAGACCGCCGAGAGCGCGGCGCGCTGGTGCGAGAAGACCCTCGGCCAGCCCTACACGAAACCCATCCCCATCGGCGCCGGCGCGACGCGCGACTTCATCGGCGAGGTGCAGGCCCTCGCCGGCACCGACGCCGCGCCCGACGCCACGCGCCTGCGCCAGCCCTGGTGGGCGGCCTCCGTGGACAGTACCTATCTGACCGGCAAGCGCGTGTTCCTGTTCGGCGACGCCACCCATGTGAAGGCCGCGGCCCGCGTCGCGCGCGACGAGATGGGTTTCGAGGTGGTCGGGCTGGGCTGCTACAACCGCGAATTCGCCCGCGATATCCGCGCGCTCGGCAAGGAATTCGGCCTCACCCCGCTGATCAGCGACGACTATCTCGAGGTCGAGACGGCGATCGCCGAGGCTGCCCCGGAGATGATCCTCGGCACCCAGATGGAGCGCCATATCGGCAAGCGCCTCGGCATTCCCTGCGCCGTGATCTCGGCGCCGGTGCATGTGCAGGACTTTCCCGCGCGCTACTCGCCGCAGATGGGCTTCGAGGGCGCGAACGTGCTCTTCGATACCTGGGTGCATCCGCTCGTCATGGGCCTCGAGGAGCATCTGCTGGCGATGTTCCGCGAGGATTTCGAATTCAACGATGCCGCCGGCCCCTCGCATCACGGCGGCCATTCGCCGCGGCCGCAGGACGAGGCGCCCGCCGTCGAGGCGGCGGCCGAGGAGGGCTCGATGCCCTCCGAGGCCGCACCCACCGGCGGCGAGGTCATCTGGCTCGACGACGCGGAGCGCGAGCTGCGCAAGATCCCCTTCTTCGTGCGCGGCAAGGCCCGGCGCAACACCGAGGCCTTCGCCGCATCGCGCGGCATCGGTCGAATCAGCATCGACACCCTGTACGAGGCGAAGGCACACTATGCGCGTTGATCTCAACATAACCGCTGCAGCCCCGGCCACGGTCTATCGCGTGGTGCTGCTGACCCTCGACAGCCATGCCGCCGGCCCGGCCGAACGGGTCCTGCCGCGCCTTACGCGCGACTTTCCGGGGCTGACCATCACCATCCACGCCGCCGCCGAATGGGGCGAGCACCCCGAGCGGCTCGAGGAAGCGCGCGCCGATCTCGCCAGCGCCGATCTCGTCGTCGCGAACCTGCTCTTTCTGGAGGAGCATGTCAGCGCCATTCTGCCCGATCTGCGCGACGCGCGCGAGACGGCGGACGCCTTCGTCGGCATGGTCGCCGATCCGCAGATCGTCGGGCTCACCCGGATGGGCGATCTCGACATGGCGCGCCCCGCCTCGGGGACGATGAAGCTGCTCAAGAAGCTGCGCGGCTCCAAGGCGCCCAACTCCAATTCGGGCGCCAAGCAGATGGCGATGCTGCGCCGGCTGCCCAAGATCCTGCGGTTCATTCCGGGCAAGGCGCAGGATCTGCGCGCCTGGTTCCTGTGCATGCAGTACTGGCTCGGCGGCTCGGATGACAATATCGAGAACCTCGTGCGGTTCCTCATCTCGCGCTACGCCAGGCGCGACGACTGGCGCGGCGCGGCTGCCGAGGCGCCGGTCGACTACCCCGATGTCGGCCTCTATCACCCCGATCTGCCCGACCGCATCACCACCGACGCCGCCGATCTGCCGCGCCCCGCGGGCGCCACCGCGACGGTCGGCCTGCTCTTGATGCGCGGCTATGTGCTCGCCTCCGACACGGCCCATTACGACGCCGTCATCCGCGCGCTCGAGGCCCGCGGCCTCGCGGTCGTTCCCGCTTTCGCCGGCGGGCTCGACGGCCGCCCGGCGATCGAGGGCTATCTCGACGGCCGGGTGGACACCCTGCTGTCGCTCACCGGCTTCAGCCTCGTCGGCGGCCCCGCCTATAATGACAGCCCCGCGGCGGGCGAGACGCTGAGCGCGCTCGACGTCCCCTATGTCACGGCGCACCCGCTGGAGTTCCAGACGCTGGGCCAGTGGGCCCGCGCGGGCGGCGGGCTCGGCCCGGTCGAGACGACCATGCTCGTGGCGCTGCCCGAGATCGACGGTGCCACCAACCCCACCGTCTTTGCCGGCCGCCACGGTGCTTCGGGCTGCGACGGCTGCGCGCATGCCTGCCAGCCGCAGACCTCGGCCAAGGCGATGGCGCCCTGCCCCGAGCGCATTGATGCGCTCGCCGACAAGACCGCGCGGATCGCCAATCTGCGCCGCTCGCAGGTCGCCGAGCGCAAGGTCGCGGTGATCCTTTACGGCTTTCCGCCGAATGCGGGCGCTGTCGGCACGGCCGCGTACCTTTCGGTCTTCGAGAGCCTTTTCAATACCCTGCACGCGATGAAGGCGGATGGTTACGACCTCGAGCCGCCCGAAAGCGTCGCGGCGCTGCGCGAAGCCGTTCTCGGCGAGCGGGACGATCCCATGGCCCGTCACGGCCAGCCCGCGCGCATCGCCGCCCATGTCCCCGCCGACCGACTCGTCGAGAAATCTCCCTGGCTTGACGAGATCGAGGCCGTGTGGGGCCCCGCGCCCGGACGCGAACAGTCCGACGGGCGCGGGGTCTTTGTTCTCGGGGCCGAGTTCGGCAATGTCTTCGTCGGGGTGCAGCCGGTCTTCGGCTATGAGGGCGACCCGATGCGGCTGCTGTTCGAGACCGGCTTCGCCCCCACCCATGCCTTCGCGGCCTTCTACCAGTGGCTGCGCGAGGATTTCGGCGCCGATGCGCTGCTGCATTTCGGGATGCATGGCGCGCTCGAATTCATGCCGGGCAAGCAGGCCGGCGTGTCGGGCAATTGCTGGCCCGACCGGCTCATCGGCGGGATGCCCAACATCTATCTCTACGCCGCCAACAACCCTTCCGAGGCCTCGCTGGCCAAGCGGCGCTCGAATGCGATCTGCGTGACGCATCTGACGCCGCCGCTGGCGCGGTCGGGCCTCTACCGCGGACTCGCCGAACTCAAGGACAGCCTCACGCGCTGGCGCCAGACCGCCGCCGACGCCCCGGACCGCGCCGATCTCGAGGCGCTCATCGCCGAGCAGGCGGAAACCGTCGATCTGGGCGGGCACGCGCCCGAGGCGCTGTGGCTCAAGCTGCTCGAGACCGAGGAGGCGCTGATCCCGGACGGGCTGCATGTGGTCGGCACGCCGATGGGCGCGGAGTCGCGCGCCGCGATGATCGCCGAGATGCCCGAGATGGACGCCGACGCGCATGCGCGCACCGACGCGGCACTCGCCACCGATTCGGAGACCCCCGCGCTCTTGCGCGCGCTCGCCGGACGCTACACTGCGCCGGTGCCGGGCGGCGATCTGATCCGCTCGCCCGAGATCCTGCCGACGGGGCGCAACATCCACGCCTTCGATCCGTTCCGTATGCCCACCGCGCACGCCCTGCGCGACGGCGCGGCGCAGGCGGCGCGGCTGCTCGAGGCGGCGGACGGCCTGCCGCGCTCGGTCGCGCTGGTGCTGTGGGGCTCGGACAACATCAAGACCGATGGCGGCCCGATCGGCCAGGCGATGGCGCTGATGGGGGCGCGGCCGCGCTTCGACAGCTTCGGCCGGCTCGGCGGGGCGGACCTGATCCCGCTCTCCGAGCTCGGGCGGCCGCGCATCGACGTGGTGATGACGCTGTCGGGGATCTTTCGCGATCTCCTGCCGCTGCAGACCCGGATGCTCGCCGAGGCCGCCTACAAGGCCGCCACCGCCGAGGACGAGCCGCTCGCGCAGAATTTCATCCGCGCCCATGCGCTCGCCTATGCCGAGCAGACGGGCACGGATATGGAAACCGCCGCGCTGCGGGTCTTCTCCAATGCCCAGGGTGCCTATGGCTCCAACGTCAACCTGCTCGTGGGCGCGTCGGCCTTCGGCGACGAGGACGAGCTTGCCGACGCCTACCAGAACCGCAAGAGCTTCGCCTATGGCCGCACCGGCCAGCCGGCGCAGCAATCGGCGCTGCTGCAATCGGCGCTCGGCAAGGTCGATCTGGCCTATCAGAACCTCGAATCCGTCGAGCTCGGCGTGACCACCGTTGATCACTACTTCGACACGCTCGGCGGCATCGCCCGCGCCGTAAAGCGCGCGCGGGGCGGGCAGGAGACGCCGGTCTTCATCGGCGATCAGACCCGCGGCGACGGCAAGGTGCGCAGCCTGCGCGACCAGATCGCGCTCGAGACCCGCGCGCGCAGCCTGAACCCGAAATTCTACGAGGGCATGCTGCGCCACGGCGCCGAGGGCGTGCGCCAGATCGAGGCCTCCGTGAGCAATACGATGGGCTGGTCGGCCACCGCCGAGGCCGTGGACCCCTGGGTCTATCAGCGCCTGTCCGAGACCTTCGTGCTCGACGAAGCGATGCGCGCGCGCCTCGCGGATCTCAACCCGGAGGCGAGCGCGCGCATGGCCGGGCGGCTGCTCGAGGCGAGCGAACGCAACTACTGGCAACCCGACGCCGAAACCCTCGCCGCGCTTCAGGACGCGTCCGACGAACTCGAGGATCGGCTCGAAGGGATCGCGGCCGAATGACCGACCGCCCCCACCCAAGCCGCAACCGCGGCACCACGACGGCGACGCGCGGCACCCCCGCGCAGAAAGGTGCAAGATGAGCCCCAGAGACGACATCCCGACACTCAAGGGCCTCGACGGCGACGGCTCCGTGCAGGTGCATCAGGACGCCTCGATGAAGATCGAGGGTGCCAAGGTCTTCGCGGTCTACGGCAAGGGCGGCATCGGCAAGTCCACCACGAGTTCGAACCTCTCGGCGGCGTTCTCCAAGATGGGCAAGCGGGTGCTGCAGATCGGCTGCGATCCCAAGCATGACAGCACCTTCACCCTGACCGGCACGCTCGTTCCCACGGTGATCGACATCCTCAAGGACGTCGATTTCCACGCCGAGGAGCTGCGCGCCGAGGACTTCGTCTTCGAGGGCTATAACGGCGTGAAATGCGTCGAGGCGGGCGGGCCGCCGGCGGGCACCGGCTGCGGCGGTTATGTCGTCGGCCAGACCGTCAAGCTGCTCAAGCAGCACCACCTGCTCGAGGACACCGACGTGGTGCTCTTCGACGTGCTCGGCGACGTGGTCTGCGGCGGTTTCGCCGCACCCCTGCAGCACGCCGACAAGGCCGTGATCGTCACCGCCAACGATTTCGACAGCATCTACGCGATGAACCGCATCATCGCCGCGGTGCAGGCGAAGTCCGCCAACTACAAGGTCCGCCTGTCGGGCTGCATCGCCAACCGCTCGACGGACACCAACGAGGTGGACCGCTACTGCGAGGCGGTGGGGTTCGGGCGCATCGGGCACATGCCCGACGTCGACGCGCTGCGCCGCTCGCGGCTCAAGAAGAAGACGCTCTTCGAGATGCCCGACGAGCAGGACATCGTCGATTGCCGCGCGAAATACATGCGCCTCGCAGAGGCGCTGTGGAACTCGACGGCCGAGCACGCCCCCGCGCCGCTGCCCGACCGCGAGATCTTCGAACTGCTCGGGTTCGACTGAGGAGGCAGAAATGAGTGCCTATGCCGACACCCGCGCCCGCGTCGAGGACTATTTCGACCGCACCGCCACCGAGGTGTGGGAGAAGCTGACCTCCGACGCCCCGGTCAGCCGCATCCGCGCCACCGTGCGCGCGGGGCGAGACCGGATGCGGGCGATGATGCTCGGCCGGCTGCCGGCGGATCTGACCGGCGCACGGGTGCTCGATGCGGGCTGCGGGGCGGGGCAGATGACCGCCGCGCTCGCGGCGCGCGGCGCCGAGGTCACCGCCGTCGACATCTCGCCGGCGCTCATCGACATCGCCGCGCGGCGGCTGCCCGAGGCGCATCGCGGCCGGGTGCGGTTCTGCGCCGGTGACATGCTCGCCGAGGATCTGGGCAGCTTCGATCATGTCCTCGCGATGGACAGCCTGATCTACTACACTGCCGCCGATATCGGCGGCGCGCTCGACCGGCTCGGCGCGCGCACGCGGGGCGGCATCGTGTTCACCGTCGCGCCGCGCACGCCGCTGCTGATGGCCTTCTGGACGCTCGGGCGCGCTTTCCCGCGCGCCGATCGCTCGCCGACAATGATCCCGCACGCGCTCGCCCCGTTGCAGGCGACGAGCCGCGCGCCGGTGGCCCGCATCGGGCGCGTGAATTCCGGCTTCTACATTTCCGAATGCATGGAGGCGCGGCCATGATCATCGGCAAGAATCAGGTGAAGCAACTGTCGATGTCGATGCTGCCGTTTTCGGACGCGGCGTCGGAGGGGCTGCCGATGCGCCAGCTCCTGCGGCTGTCGCTGTTCCAGATCTCGGTCGGCATGGCGATGGTGCTGCTTCTGGGCACGCTCAACCGGGTGATGATCGTCGAGCTTTCGGTGCCCGCGATCATCGTGGCCTCGATGATCGCGCTGCCCGTCGTCGTCGCGCCGTTCCGCGCGCTTCTGGGCTTTCGCTCGGACACGCATCGCAGCGCCATCGGCTGGAAGCGGATCCCGTTCCTGTGGTTCGGCTCGCTGTGGCAGTTCGGCGGACTCGCGATCATGCCCTTCGCGCTCATCGTGCTGAGCGGCGACCAGGTGATGGGGCCGAGCTGGGCGGGGCAGGTTCTCGCGGCGCTGGCCTTCCTGATGACCGGGCTGGGCATGCACATGACCCAGACCGCGGGGCTCGCCCTCGCCGCCGACCGCGCCGAGGACGACAAGCGCCCGCGCGTCGTCGCGCTGCTTTACGTGATGTTCCTTCTGGGCATGGCGGTCTCGGCGGTGATCGTGGGCTGGCTGCTGCGCGATTTCTCGAACCTGCAGCTGATCCGCGTGGTGCAGGGCTGCGCCGTGGCCACCCTCGTGCTCAACATCATCGCGCTGTGGAAGCAGGAGCAGGTCCGCCCGATGTCGGCGGCCGAGCGCGCCGAGCCGCGGCCGCTGTTTCGCGAGGCCTGGGCCGATTTCATGGCCGGCGGCGAGGCCGGGCGGCTGCTCGTGGTGGTGGCCGTGGGCGGGCTCGCCTTCAACATGCAGGATGTGCTGCTCGAGCCTTACGGCGGCGAGATCCTCGGGCTGCCGGTGGCGGCGACGACGCTCTTGACGGCGGTCTGGGCGGGTGGTGCGCTGATTGGCTTCGCGCTCGCGGCGCGCTGGCTGCAGCGCGGGCTCGATGTCTACCGCCAATGCGCGCGCGGCATGCTGATCGGCGTGGCCTGCTTTTCGATGATCATCTTCGCCGCGCCGCTCGGCTCGGCGGCGGTGTTCTACGCCGGCGCCTTCGGCATCGGGCTCGGTGGCGGGCTCTTCGCGGTCTCCACGCTGGTGGCGGCGATGAACCTGCCGGTGCTGGGCAAGGCCGGGCGCGGCCTCGCGCTCGGCGCCTGGGGTGCGGCACAGGCGACGGCGGCGGGCGTGGCGATCGCGCTCGGCGGCGGTCTGCGCGACCTCTTCGGCGGGCTGGCGCAGGCCGGCCATCTCGGCGCCGCGCTCAACAGCCCCGCGACCGGCTACACCGTCGTCTACAACATTGAGATCCTGCTGCTTTTCGCGACACTCGTCGTTCTCGGCCCGCTCGTGCGGGCCCCGCAACCCAGACCCGCGACGCGGGCCCACGACGGCAAGATCGGCATCGCCGATTTTCCGACCTGACCACGGAGGAAACACCGATGCTCGATCAAACCTTTTTCGGCAATTTCGATCTGGCGCTCATCGCGCTCTACCTGTTCTGGCTCTTCTTCGCCGGGCTGATCTACTACATCCAGACCGAGAACATGCGCGAGGGCTACCCGCTCGAGAGTGAGGATGGCAGCCCCGAGCCCTCAAACCTGCCGATGCCGGCGCCCAAGACCTTCGTGCTGCCGCATGACCGCGGCGAGATCACGGTGCCCGACTACAAGCGCGAGGACCGCAAGCTCGCCATGGAGCGCGGCGCGGAAACGGGCGGCTTTCCCCATGTGCCCACGGGCGATCCTATGAAGGACGGCCTCGGCCCGGCCTCCTGGGCGCCGCGCCGCGACGTGCCCGAGCTCGACGGGCATGGTCACAACAAGCTCGTGGCAATGTCGCGTGCTACCGAGATGGTGATCTCGGGCGGGCGGGACCCGCGCGGCCTGCCGGTTCAGGCGGGTGACGGCGAGGTCGTGGGCACGGTCTCGGATCTGTGGATCGACGCCCCCGAGCAGCTCATCCGCTACATCGAGGTCGAGCTCGAGGGCGAGCAGGGCAAGCGGCTGCTGCCGATGACGATGGGGAAGGTGAAGTGGGACCGCGTGCGCTGCAACGCGCTGACCTCGGATCTCTTCGCCGGTATCCCCAAGACGAAGGCCGCGACCAAGGTTACCATGCTCGAGGAAGAGAAAATCTCGGGTTATGTTGCCGGCGGTCTGCTCTACGCAACCCGCGAGCGCGACACTGTCACCTCGCGCATTCGCAAGGAGTTTCTCGATGCGTGACGATCGCAACAATCCCGATTTCGCCTTCGAGCCGATCCGCGGCCTGCCGGAGCGCCCGCCCGAGGGCGAGGAGATCCTCTGGCAGGGGCGCCCCGCGACGCTTCCGCTGGCGCGGGCGGCCTTCAAGCTCGACTGGATCGCGGCCTATTTCGCGGCCCTCGTCGCCTGGCATTTCGCCACCGCCACGGCGGCGGGCGGGGTGCTCGCGGGGGTTGCGCACGGGCTGCCCTATGTGGTGCTCGGCGCGGCGGGGCTCGCGGTGGTGCTCGGGCTTGCCCATGCCCAGGCGCGCGCCGCGATCTACACCGTCACCTCGGCGCGGGTGATCCTTCGCGTGGGGGCCGCGCTGCCGGTGACCTTCAACATCCCCTTCACACAGGTCATGACCGTGCGGCTGAGCGAGCGCGGCGACGGCACCGGCACGATCACGCTGCAGACGCCCGAGGAGACGCGGCTGGCCTATGCCGCGCTCTGGCCGCATGCCCGGCCCTGGCATTTCCGCAACCCCGAGCCGGCGCTGCGCGCGATCCCAGACGCGGCGCGTGTGGCCGCTCTCGTCGCCGACGCGGCCGAGACCCGGATCAACACCCCCGTGCTCGGCCCCCAACCCGCGGCCATCGCCGCCGAATAGGAGAGTGATCATGGCCCGCACCCGCCCTGCCATGCACAACACCGATCCCGAGATGATCCCCAAGCCGCTCCTGCGCGGGATGCTCGGGCTCGTGATCGCCGCGCTCCTGATGGTGAGCTTCGCGGTGCTCACCGGGCGCGAGACGGTTGGCCAGCCCACCCCCGCCGCTGTCGCCTTCGAGCGCGAGCTCCTCATCGAGAGCAGCCCCGGCAACAGCGCCGTGGTCGTGCGCGACCCGGACGGCACGGTGCTGCTCGATCTCGCGAATGGCGGCTTCATCGACGCGGTGCATGACGGCATCGCGCGCAACCGCACCGTCAACGGCATCGCAAATGATGCACCCGTGCGACTCGTGGAGTATGAAAACGGCAGGCTCAGCCTGTATGATACGCAGACCGACTGGAGCGTCGAGCTGCATTCCTTCGGTGCCGACAACAAGGCCGCGTTCGAACGGCTCACGCACTGATGCACGACCAAACAAACAAGGGAACCGAAACAATGGGACTTCTCACAAGATCGACCGAGCAGGTGCCCTGCACCGTCGAGGTCAGTCATCGCTTCGAGAGCCTGCATGCGCATGTGCGCTTCGACAACGGCGCCGTGATCCATCCCGGCGACGAGGTCGAGGTGCACGGTAAACCCGTCATGGCCGAATTCGGAGAGGTGGTCACCGAGGAACGCACCGCGACGATCCCCCGCGCGAGCGACATCGAGCGGCTCTGGACCCGGCTGACCGGGGACTTTGAATTCATCGAACTTTGCGAATTCTCGTTTTCCGAGGAGATGACGGCATGAATGTGCAACCCCGCGAGTCCGACCGCGCCGCGAGCGACGAGGCCCTCGCCCGCGAGATCGAGGGCGCCCCGGCGACCGACACCACCGGCATGGCGATGGAAACCACGCTGCTGAGCCCGCGTTTCTACACCACCGACTTCGACGAGATGGACGCCATCGATGTCACCCCGGTGCGCGAGGACTGGGACGATCTGCTCGCGCAGATGAAGTCCGACCCCAACAAGGGTCATTTCAAGAAGGACGAGACCTGGGAGAACCCGGACTGGGAGAACATGGACCCCCAGCTCAAGCGCGAGTTGATCGACTTTCTCGTGTCGTCCTGCACCGCGGAGTTCTCGGGCTGCGTGCTCTACAAGGAGATGAAGCGGCGCGGCAACAACCCGGACATCTGCGAGCTGTTCAGCTACATGAGCCGCGACGAGGCGCGCCATGCGGGCTTCATCAACGACGCGCTGCGCGATGCGGGGGTGGCCGTCAATCTGGGCTTCATCACCAAGAAGAAGAAATACACCTATTTCCGGCCCAAATTCATCTACTACGCCACCTACCTGTCGGAAAAGATCGGCTATGCCCGCTACATCACGATCTACCGCCATCTCGAGGCGAACCCAGACAAGCGGTTCCACCCGATCTTCAACTGGTTCAAGGAGTGGTGCAACGACGAGCATAGCCACGGCGAGGCCTTCGCACTGCTGATGCGCACCGATCCCAAGCTAACCAGCGGCATCAATGTCTACTGGATCCGGTTCTTCCTGACGGCGGTCTACGCGACGATGTGGGTGCGCGACCATGCCCGCGAGGCGTTTCACGAGGCGCTCGACGTCGATATCGACTGGTATGACCAGGAGGTCTTTCGCAAGACCAACGTGATCGCCCGGCAGGTCTTCCCGATCGAGCTCGACATCGACCACCCGGCCTGGATCCCGACGCTGCGCCGCATCGAGGCGGCCTTCAAGGACATGGAGGCCGCCGACAAGCGCGGCGGGATCGGCGGCAAGCTCGGCAAGGGCTGGGCCGGCGCACGTGCCGGGCTGGGCTTCCTGCGGCTCTACACGCTGCCGGTCAAGAAGAACGAGGTGCCCGACAGCGTGCGCCTGGAGCCGGCCTATTGAGCCCGCGCCCGCATAGGGGGAAGCAGGATGGCTGAGAGCCCCTGGATCGCGGCCTTCGCGGCGCTGTTTCTGTGGTGGGCCTCCACGGGGGTGTTCCTGTGGCGGGTCGCCGCGGCGGATAATGCCGGCGGCGCGCAGCATCGCTGGTCCGTGATCGGGGGCTTGCCGCTCCTTGTGGGCGGCTTCGCGGCGGCACAGGCGTCGCTGGGGATGACGGGTGTGGCGGGGGCCTATCTGGGCTTCGCCGCCGCGCTCGCGATCTGGGGCTGGATCGAGCTTGCCTTCCTGTCGGGGGTGATCACCGGCCCCAATCGCAGCCCCTGCCCGCCCGACGCGCGCCCCGCCGAACGGCTGCGGCGCGCGATCGGCACCATCGCCTGGCACGAGCTCGCGCTCATCGCGGCGCTCCTGGCGCTGTTCGTTATGGCGCGTGGCGCGGCAATGCCGGTGGCCTTCTGGGCCTTCGCGGTGCTGTTCGCAGCGCGCGTGTCGGCCAAGCTCAACCTGTTTCTGGGCGTGCCGCGGATCAACACGGCCTTCCTGCCGCAGCCGCTGGCGCATGTTCCGAGCCATTTCCGCCACGGCCCCGCGAGCGGTCTGTTTCCCGTCTCGGTGGTGCTGCTGGCGGCGGCCTCTGCCTGGTGGATCCTGCTCGCGGCTCAGGCGGGCGATCCCGCCGCCGCCGTGGGCTTCGCGCTTCTGGCCATGCTGACGCTGCTGGCCCTTCTCGAGCACGGTTTCATGGTGCTCGCCCTGCCCGACGACAAGCTCTGGCGCTGGATGATGCCAGCGCCCAAGAAACCGCCACTCGAGTCCCTGCGGGAGGAGACCAATGGACTACGATAGCCTGTTCGACACACAGCTCGATGCGCTCAAGGCCGACGGCAATTACCGCGTCTTCGCCGATCTCGAGCGCCAGAAGGGCAGCTTTCCACGCGCCGTGAACCACGCCGGCGGGACGCCGCGCGAGGTCACGGTATGGTGTTCCAACGACTATCTCGGCATGGGCCAGAACGCCGGCGTGATCCGCGCGATGACCCAGACGGCCGAGAGCTGGGGCACCGGCGCGGGCGGCACGCGCAACATCTCGGGCACCAGCACGCGGCATCTCGCGCTCGAAAGCGAGCTCGCCGACCTGCACGGCAAGGATGCGGCGCTGATGTTCACCTCGGGCTATGTCTCGAACTGGGCGGCGCTCTCGACGCTGGGGGCGCGGCTTCCGGGGGCGGTGATCTTCTCGGATGCGGGCAACCACGCCTCGATGATCGAGGGGGTGCGCCATTCGCGCGCGCCCAAGGTCATATGGAAGCACAATGACTGGCGCGATCTCGACGCCAAGCTCGCCGCGGCGGGGCGAGTGCCCAAGATCGTCGCCTTCGAATCGGTGTATTCGATGGATGGCGACATCTGCCCGATGCGCGAGATCGTGGAGGTCTGCGAGGCGCATGGCGCGTTGATGTATCTTGACGAGGTGCATGCGGTGGGCATGTACGGCGCGCGCGGCGGCGGCATCTCGGAGCGCGCGGGGCTCGCCGATCGCATCCATGTCATCGAGGGCACGCTCGGCAAGGCCTTCGGGGGGATGGGCGGCTACATCACCGGCTCCGCGGCGCTGTGCGACTTCATCCGCTCCTTCGCCTCGGGCTTCATCTTCACCACCGCGCTGCCACCGGCGATCGCGGCGGCGGCGACGGCCTCGATCCAGCACCTGAAGACCTCCGCGATCGAGCGCGAGCGCCAGCGCCGCCAGGTCGCCAAGGTGCGCGCCGCGCTCGACCGGGCCGGCATCCCGCACATGGCCAATGACAGCCACATCATCCCCGTGATGATCGGCGATCCGGTCAAGTGCCGCATGGTCAGCGAGATGCTGATGGATGAGTGGGGCATCTACGTGCAGCCGATCAACTACCCGACGGTTCCCAAGGGTACCGAAAGGCTGCGCATCACCCCCTCGCCCCTGCATGGCGACGCCGATATCGACCGGCTCGTCTGCGCCCTCGAAAGCCTCTGGCAGCGCTGCGCGCTGTCGCGCGCCGTCGCCTGAGCGGGTGGCGGCCCCGGCGCCCGGGGTGCCGCCGCCCCCTCAGCCGCGCTGGCCGAAGAGGACCTTCTGTGCTTCGCGGTCGGCCTGCAGGTTGCTGCGCATTTCGGCGGCGAGGGCGCGGCCCCGCTGCACCGCCGGGCGCGCGCCCACCTCCTCGAGCCAGCGCGCGAGATGGGGCTTGTCGTCAAGCGTCTGCTGCTGCCCCTCCCAGCCGGACACCCAGGGCCAGATCGCCATATCCGCGATCGAATAGAAATCCCCCGCCACATAGCGATTCCCGGCCAGCTGGCCGTCGAGCACGCGGTAAAGCCGCGCCACCTCGCCGCGATAGCGATCCTTGGCATAGGGCAGATCCTGCGGCGGATCCATCGCGGGCGCATATTTGAGGAAGTGATGCGCCTGCCCGGCCATCGGCCCGACGCCGCCCATCTGCCACATCACCCACTGATCCACCGCGATGCGCGCGCGCTCATCGGGGCCGCCGAACTGCCCGGTCTTGCGCGCGAGGTATTGCAGGATCGCGCCCGACTCGAAGATCGAGACCGGGGCGCCGTCGGGACCGTCCGGGTCGGTGATCGCCGGCATCCGGTTGTTCGGCGCGATCGCGAGGAAGGCGGGATCGAACTGGTCGCCCGCCCCGATATTGATGAGCTTGACCTCGTAAGGCAGATCCATTTCCTCGAGCGCGATGCTGACCTTCCAGCCATTGGGCGTGGGCCAGTAATAGAGCGTGATGGGCTCGGGCATGACGACTCCTGTATGTGTCCGGTGAGAGCATGGGGCATTTGCGCGCACCGGCAAGGGGTATAATGGCGCCCGCGTCGCCCGGGCCGGGCACGACACGAAGGATTGTCTCCATGAACGTGCAGGTCTCCGGCCTTCTCGGGCGCATCCATCCCGGGCTCGTGGTCTCCGCGGCGGCCTCGATCGCCGGTTCGCCGTCTGGCCCCGGCGGGAAGGTCCGATGGATCCTCTGCGTGCTGCTGCTTGCCGTGATCGGGCTGATGGGCCGGGCTCTGGCCCGGCCGCGCAAGGCCTGACCCGCACAGCTTGACGCGCCCGGCCGGCGGACGTATCGCGACACGACTGCGCGGGTCGCGCCCCGCCGCGTGGCGGCGGCGCACCCGCCCCAACCCGAGGAGAGCGGCGCAATGGCCGAAGGCTGGAACAGGCGCACGAAACTTATCCATGGCGGCAGCCGCCGCAGCGGCTACGGCGAGATCGCCGAGGCGATGTATCTCACGCAGAGTTTCGCCTATGCCAGCGCCGAGGACGCCGAGGCGCGCTTTCTCGAGGCCGGTGACGACGAATACATCTATGCCCGCTACGGCAACCCGAGCGTGCGCGTCTTCGAAGAGCGCATCGCCATGCTCGAGGGGGCCGAGGACGGTTTCGCCACCGCGAGCGGCATGGCCGCCGTCAACGGCGCGCTCGTCTCGATGCTGCGCGCTGGCGATCACGTCGTCTCGTCGCGGGCGCTGTTCGGATCGTGCCTCTACATCCTCGAGGAGGTGCTGCCGCGCTACGGCGTCGAGGTGACCTTCGTCGACGGCACCGATCTCGACCAGTGGCGCGCGGCGATCCGGCCCGACACCCGGGCCGTGTTCCTCGAGAGCATCTCGAACCCGACGCTCGAGGTGATCGACCTCGCGGCAGTCGCAGGCATGGCGCATGGCGCGGGCGCGACGGTGGTCGTCGACAATGTCTTTGCCACGCCCATCCATTCGCGCGCGCTCGAGCTCGGCGCAGATGTGGTGATCTACTCGGCCACCAAGCATATCGACGGTCAGGGGCGCTGTCTCGGCGGGGTGATCCTCGGCACGCGCGACTTCATCCGCAAGACCGTCGAGCCCTACATGAAGCATACCGGCGGCGCGCTCAGCCCCTTCAACGCCTGGGTGATGTTCAACGGGCTTCAGACCCTTGAGCTGCGGGTGCGCGCGCAATGCGACAGTGCCGAGGCCATTGCCGGGGCGCTCGCCGCGGATCCGCGCGTCGCGCGCGTCCTCTATCCCGGGCTGCCGGGCGATCCGGGGCACGCGCTCGCGATGGCGCAGATGGGCGCGGGCGGCACGGTGCTGTCGATCGAGCTGGGCCGCGGCCGCGAGGCGACGTTTCGGTTTCTCAACGCGCTGCGGATCTGGATGATCTCCAACAATCTCGGCGACGCGCGCTCCATCGCCACCCACCCCGCGACAACCACCCATCAGCGCCTACCCGACGAACAGAAGGCGCTGCTGGGTATCACGCCGGGGCTGGTGCGGCTCAGCGTCGGTCTCGAGGACACCGATGACCTCATCACCGATCTGCGCGGCGCCCTCGACGCGATGTGATCTGCGCGCCGCGCACCCCCGTAAGAGCATTGGACACGCGCCGCGGCGCGATTACGTAATGCTCGGCTGACGCAGCGAGGGAGCGACAGGCTCATGAACATCCACACCCCCGATATCGATCGCAAACCCGGCCGCCAGGAGGCGGAGGACGCCCTCGCCCTCCTGCGCCAGTGGGCAGGCAAGGCCGATGACGCCGAAATTGCGGCCCTCGACCCCGCGCTTGCGGCGTTCGCGTCCGGTGCGCAACCGACATATCCCGAGTTTCGCCGCGATTACCCGGCTGAATTCCGTGTCGATGAAAGCTACAAGGCCGCGATGCCGGATCTGCAGAACGGGCCGGCAAGCCTGATCAAGGGCGCGCGCTCCTCGATCCAGCATGTCGGTATCGCCGATTTCCGCCTGCCGATCGGCTTTCGCACCCGCGACAACGGCGACATGACGCTCGAGACCTCTGTGACCGGCACGGTCAGCCTCGAAGCCGGCAAGAAGGGCATCAACATGTCGCGCATCATGCGCAGCTTCTACGGCCATGCCGAGCGCAGCTTCAGCTTCGAGGTGATGGAGGCCGCGCTCGACGACTACAAGGCCGATCTCGAGAGCTTCGACGCGCGGCTGATGATGCGCTTTCGGTTTCCGATGCGGGTGGAGAGCCTGCGCTCGGAGCTGTCGGGCTACCAGTATTACGATTTCGCGCTCGAACTCGTGGAGCAGGGCGGCGTGCGCCGCCGGATGATGCATCTCGACTACGTCTACTCCTCGACCTGCCCCTGCTCGCTCGAGCTGTCCGAGCATGCCCGCAGCGCCCGCGGCCAGCTCGCCACCCCGCATTCGCAGCGCTCCGTTGCGCGCATTTCGGTCGAGTGCGTGGGGACGGAATGCCCGTGGTTCGAGGATCTCGTCGAGCTGTGCCGCCGCGCCGTGCCGACCGAGACACAGGTCATGGTCAAGCGCGAGGACGAGCAGGCCTTCGCCGAACTCAACGCCGCCAACCCGATCTTCGTCGAGGACGCGGCGCGGCTTTTTTGCGCCGAGCTGCGCGCCGAGCCGCGGATCGGCGATTTCCGCGTCGTGGCGAGCCACCAGGAGAGCCTGCACAGCCACGACGCCGTCAGCGTGCTCACCGAGGGCGAAAGCTTTGCCGCCGACAGCCTCGACCCGCATCTCTTCGCCTCGCTGATCCACGCCCGCTGACCGCCCGCGCCCGCGCTTGACAGGCCTGCGCGGGCGCGCCAAGGCTGCGCGATGGTCGATCTGCGCCCGGTGGGATACGTCGTCGGACTGCTCGTCGTCGCACTCGGGGCGACGATGCTGGTGCCCATGGCGCTCGATCTGCAGGCGGACGACTCCAACGGGTTCATCTTTCTCGAGACGGCGCTGATCGCGGGGCTCGCGGGCGGCGCGCTCGCACTCGCCTGCGCCAACAGCGTGGGGGCGGGGCTGTCGTTGCAGCAGGTCTTCCTGCTGACGACCCTGACCTGGGTGGTGCTGCCGGCCTTCGGTGCGCTGCCCTTCGTGCTCGGCGCGCCCGCTGTCGGCTTCGCCGATGCCTATTTCGAAGCGATGTCGGGGATGACGACGACCGGCACCACCGTCTTCACCGGCCTCGACGACATGCCCGCGGGGACGCTGATGTGGCGCTCCATCCTGCAATGGCTCGGCGGGCTCGGCATCATCATCGTCGCGCTCGTCTTCCTGCCGGTGATGAAGGTCGGCGGGATGCAGTATTTCCAGGCCGAGG
>PUKW01000096.1 GCA_003550665.1 Paracoccaceae bacterium
CGATCGCCGCGCCGTCGCGCGCCATCCACGCGGCGGCGAAGGCGGCGGGAAAGTCCTCCGGCGCGGCCGGCAGGGTCAATTCCCGCGCACCATCTTGCCCGGATTCATCAGATCCTGCGGGTCGAGCGCGCGCTTGATCTGGCCCATCACTTCCCAGGCGGCGCCGTGCTCGGCCTCCATGTAGTGCAGCTTGCCCATGCCGATGCCGTGTTCGCCCGTGACCGTGCCGCCGAGGCGCAGCGCGCGTTCGGCCATGCGCCCGGCGAGCGCCTTGGCGGTCGCGAGCTCGGCCGCGTCGCCGGCGGTGGGCAGCAGGAGGGCATGGAAATTGCCGTCGCCCACATGGCCGAGGATCGGGCCGGGGATGCCGCTTTCGGCGATATCGGCGGCGGTTTCCTCGACGGCCTCGGCCAGCCGCGAGATCGGCACGCACACATCCGTGGTGATCGCCGCGGCGTCGGGGCGGATCGCGCGGCAGGCGTAATAGGCGTTGTGGCGCATCTTCCACAGCGCGCTGCGGTCCTCGGGCCGGTCCGCCCACTGGAAATCCGAGCCGCCCATATCGGCGACGATCTCGCCGAAGCGCTCGGCCTGCTCGGCCACGCCGGTGGGCGAGCCGTGAAACTCCACAAGCAGATGCGGCGCCTCGCTCATCGTCGCCCCCGCATGCGCGTTGAAGGCCGCCGCCGATTGCGCATCCACGAACTCGATGCGCGCCATCGGGATGCCCGACTGGATCGTGGTGATCACCGCCTCGACGGCCGCGTGCATGTCCGAAAAGGCGCAGATCGCGGCCGAGACGGCCTCGGGCTGGCCCTGCAGGCGCAGCGTCAGCTCGGTGATGAGCCCCAGCGTGCCCTCCGAGCCCACGATCAGCCCTGTGAGGTCATAGCCGGCCGAGGATTTCGGCGCCCGCGAGCCGGTGCGGATCACCCGCCCATCCGCCAGCACCACCTCGAGGCCGAGCACATTCGCGCGCATCGTGCCGTAGCGCACCGCCGTCGTGCCCGAGGCCCGCGTCGCCGCCATGCCCCCCAGCGAGGCATTCGCACCGGGATCGACGGGAAAGAACAGCCCCGTCGCGCGCAGCTCGGTGTTGAGCGCCTCGCGCGTCAGGCCGGGCTCGACGACGGCGATCATGTCCTCGGCGGCGACCTCGCGCACCCGGTTCATGCGCGCGAAATCCACCGACACGCCGCCGCGGACCGCCAGCGCATGCCCCTCGAGCGAGGTGCCCGTCCCCCAGCCCACCACCGGGCAGCCATGGCGCGCGCAGATCTCCACGAGCGCGGCGACCTCGGCGGTGTTTTCGGGATAGGCGACCGCGTCGGGCGGGGTGAGCGGGAAATCCATCTCGCAGGCCCCGTGCAGGTCGCGATCGGACTTGGAGCGGGTGAGCCGATCGCCTAGGAGTGAGGACAGCTCGGAAAGCGCGTCGGGGATGGACATTGTCGGCCTCGATCTGGTGTCCGGGCCGGTCGCCGGGGCCGCGGGCCGCGCCCGGTGGCCGGGACGCACGGCCCGCCTGGAACTGGGGCGCATGTCAGGCAAGCGGCAACCCCGTGTCAAGTCGCGCGCGCGCCGGGTCTGGCGCCAGCTGCGCCATGCCGGGATCGTTCTGCGGCTGCGCGGGCCGAGCCAGGCGCAGTTCTGGGTGCTCGCGCTCCTGATCGGGATCGCGGCCGGGTTCGCGGCGCTGGCGTTTCGCAACGGCATCGCGCTGGTGCAGCGGTTCGCCTACGGCACCGATGACGTGATGCTGGCCACCCATGCGGGGACGCTGCCCTGGTGGCTGGTGCTGGTGATCCCGATCATCGGCGGGCTCCTCGTGGGGCTGATCCTGCATCATTTCACCCCGGATGCCCGCGCGCGCGCGGTGGCCGACGTGATCGAGGATGCCGCGCTGCATGACGGGCGCGTGGAGCGACGCGCGGGGCTGGCCTCGGCGGCGGCGTCGATGATCACGCTGGGGGCGGGCGGCTCCTCGGGGCGGGAGGGGCCGGTCGTGCATCTCGCCGGGGTGATCTCGAGCTGGGTCTGCGCGCGGATGAATGCGAGCGGCATTACCGGGCGCGATCTCCTGGGCTGCGCGGTCGCGGCCGGGGTGTCGGCGTCGTTCAACGCGCCGATCGCGGGGACGATCTTCGCGCTCGAGGTGGTGCTGCGCCACTACGCAGTCCACGCCTTCGCGCCTATCGCGATCGCCTCGGTCGCGGGCACCGTGGTCAGCCGGCTGCAATTCGGCGACGTCACGGAGTTCACGCTCGAGGAGGAGAGCGTGCTGCATTTCTATGTCGAGCTGCCGGCCTTCATGCTGCTCGGGCTGGTCTCGGCGCTGGTGGCGGTGGCGCTGATGCGGGCGATCTTCCTGGCGGAGGATTTCGGCAATATCGTTCAGGCGCGCACCGGGCTGCCGCGCTGGCTGCGCCCGGCGATTGCGGGGGCGATGCTGGGCGCGATCGCGATCTGGTTTCCGCATATCATCGGCGTGGGCTACGAGGTCACCTCGCAGGCGCTCACCGGGCAGCTCCTGCTGCATGAGGCGGTGGTGTTCTGCATCCTCAAGGTGATCGCGGTGGCGATCACGCTGGGCGGGCGCATGGGCGGGGGTGTCTTCTCGCCGTCGCTGGTGGTGGGGGCGCTCACGGGGCTGGCCTTCGGGCTGATCGCGACGGCGCTGTTTCCCGAGGTCTCCGGCTCGCCGACGCTCTATGCGCTGGCGGGGATGGGGGCGGTCGCCGCGGCGGTGCTCGGCGCGCCGATCTCGACCACGCTGATCGTCTTCGAGCTGACCGGTGACTGGCAGACGGGGCTGGCGGTGATGACGACGGTGTCGCTGTCGACGGCGCTGTCGAGCCGGCTGGTGGAGCATTCCTTTTTCCTGACGCAGCTCGACCGGCGCGGGGTGCAGCTCGCCAAGGGGCCGCAAGCCTATCTGATGCAGCTCATCCCCGTCGAGCGCCTGATCCGGCCGGTGCCCGACGACCCTGCCATCGCCGATCGCGCCGCCGCCGGTATTGCCGTGGACCGGGGCGCGACGCTGGATGCGGCAATGCCGCTCTTCGACGCGCACAAGATCGCCGTGCTGCCCGTCGTGGAGCTGCGCGCAGGCACGGACGCCCCCGACATCGTCGGGGTGCTGCATCATGTCGATGCGCTCAAGGCCTATAACGCCGCGCTGCGCCGCACCGCCGCCGAGGAGCATTCCTGAGGCTCAGATCCGCTCGACCGTGACCTTTTCGGTGTCGAAGGCGACATGGCCGCCGATCTGCTCGGCGCCGGAGACGGGCGCCTCATAGGCCCAGGCCGCATCCGCGATCATCCCCGTCGCCGCGGCGATGCCGAAATAGCCGGCCTCGCCCTTGTGCGGGCATTGCGTGCGCGTCGCGGAGGGCTCGAGAAACGCCATCGCAATATCGCCGCGCGGGAAATAGATCACCGGCGCATGGCCGTCCTCGTCGAGCTGCATCGCGGCGCCGCTTTCGGCCAGCACCGCGCCGCCCGCGCGCACCACCCAGACACCCTGTGCCGGCGTGATCGTCATTTGCGTGCTCATCGCACCCTCCAATCCGGCGACCCTGCCGCCTCGATGTTGAAACCCGATGTCAGAGCTTTTCCGTCGCCCGGCGCAGCCAGTCCCGCGCCGACGCGCCGACAAGTGGCGCAATACGGACATAGACCTCCGAATGGTAAGCGTCCACCCAGTCGCGCTCCGGCCCGCTCATGAGGGCCGCATCGATCAGCCGCCGGTCGATGGGCACCCAGGTCAGCGTCTCGACGCACAGCATCGCGCGCGCGTCGCCGCCGGGGACGGGGTCGGCCGCGCGCAGCGCGACGAGGTTCTCGATGCGGATGCCGTAGGCCCCCTCGCGGTAGCAGCCCGGCTCGTTCGACAGGATCATCCCCTGCTCGAGCGCCACATCCGACAGCCGCGACAGCCGCTGCGGCCCCTCATGCACCGACAGCGCCGCGCCCACGCCGTGCCCTGTGCCGTGGTCGTAGTCGCGCCCCGCGAGCCACAGCGGGTAGCGCGCCAGCGCGTCGAGATGCGCCCCCGCGACCCCCTCGGGAAAGCGCAGCCGCGAGATCGCGATCATCCCCTGCAGCACGCGAGTGAAGGTGGCGCGCTCCTCGGCGCCGACGGCGCCCACGGCGATGGTGCGGGTGATGTCGGTGGTGCCGTCATCATACTGCCCGCCCGAGTCGAGCAGGAAGAGCTCGCCCGGCGCGATGGCGCGGTTGGTCGCCTCGGTGACGCGGTAATGCACGATCGCACCGTGCGGCCCGGCCCCGGCGATGGTGTCGAAGCTCAAATCGCGCAGCTGCCCGGTGGCGCGGCGGCGCGCCTCGAGTTCGCGCACCGCGTCGATCTCGGTCAGCCGGCCCGAGGGCGCCTCGGCGTCGAACCAGGCGAGGAATTCGATCATCGCGGCGGCGTCGCGCAGATGCGCCGCGCGCATCCCGTCGAGCTCGGCAGCGGTCTTGCGCGCCTTGGGCAGAAGGCAGGGATCACGGCCGTGATCCACCGCGACATCGGCCGCCGCGAGCAGATCGGCGACGGCCACCGGCGCGCTCGCCGGGTCGAGCCGGACCGGGCCGGCCAGCGCCTTGAGCGCCGGTGCGAAATCCGACGGCGCGTGCAGCGTCACCTCGTCGCCCAGATGCGCGCTCGCTGCGGCGTCGAGCTTGGCGGCGTCTATGAACAGCGCCACCGCGCCGTCCTCGTGCAGGATCGCACAGGCATGGACCACCGGATTGCGCGGAATGTCGGCGCCGCGGATGTTGAGCAGCCAGCAGATACTTTCGGGCAGGGTGAGCACCGCGGCGCGAATGCCCTCGCCGCGCAGATCGGCGGCGAGGCGGGCGCGCTTGGCGGCGGCGGACTCGCCCGCGAGCGTCTCGGGATGCGCGCGCACCGCGCCGCATGGCGGGGCGGGCTGATCCGCCCAGGCTGCATCGACGAGATTGTCGCTGCGCTCGAGGGTGATACCGCTGCCGTCGAGCGATGCGGCGAGCTTGTCGATTTCGTCGGGGGTGTGCAGCCACGGATCGAAGCCGATCCGCCCGCCTTCGGGCAGCGCCTCGCGCAGCCAGTCGCCCGGCCTCGTCGCCGGCCAGTCCACCGGCGTGAAATGCGCCGTGTCCACCTGCGCGCGCAGCTGCACGCGGTAGCGCCCGTCGGAGAAGACCGCGGCCGTATCCCTGAGCGCGATCGCGAAGCCCGACGAGCCCGTGAACCCCGTCAGCCAGGCGAGGCGCGCGTCATGGGCGGCAACGTATTCGCCCTGGTGCATGTCGGCGCGCGGCACGAGAAAACCGTCGAGCCCGGCATCGGCCAGCCCGTCGCGCAGCGCCGCGAGCCGCGGCGGCCCCTGCTCGGGCCGGGCCGTCTCCTCGAAGCTCTGCAGCGGCGCGCTCATCGCCGGGCCGCGTTGCGTATGCCCATGATGCGGGCGCGCGCGCGCGGATCGGCATCGAAGAGAGCGGCGAGCTGTTCGGTCATCGCCCCGGCGAGCTGCTCGACATCGGTGATGGTGACGGCGTGCTGATAGTAGCGGGTGACGTCATGGCCGATGCCGATGGCGATCAGCTCGACCTGCTTGCGCCGCTCGATCATGGCGATGACGTCGCGCAGATGCTGCTCAAGGTAGTTTGCCGGGTTGACCGACAGCGTCGAGTCGTCCACCGGCGCGCCGTCGGAGATCACCATCATGATGCGCCGCGCCTCGCGCCGCCCGGCGAGCCGGCGATGCGCCCATTCGAGGGCCTCGCCGTCGATGTTCTCCTTCAGGAGCCCCTCCTTCATCATCAGCCCGAGATTGGTCCGGGCGCGCCGCCACGGGCTGTCGGCGCTCTTGTAGATGATGTGGCGCAGATCGTTGAGCCGGCCCGGCGTCTGCGGCCGGCCCTCGCCGAGCCAGCGCTCGCGCGATTGCCCGCCCTTCCAGGCGCGGGTCGTGAAGCCGAGAATCTCGACCTTGACGTCGCAGCGCTCGAGCGTGCGCGCGAGCACATCCGCGCAGATCGCCGCGATCGAGATCGGCCGCCCGCGCATCGAGCCCGAATTGTCGAGCACGAGCGTGACCACCGTGTCGCGAAAATCCGTGTCGCGCTCGACCTTGAAGCTCAGGGGGGTGGTCGGGTTGGCGACGACCCGCGCGAGCCGGCCGGCATCGAGAATACCCTCCTCGCGGTCGAACTCCCAGGAGCGGTTCTGCTGCGCCTGCAGCCGGCGCTGCAGCTTGTTGGCGAGCCGGCCCACCGCGCCCTTGAGAGGCTCGAGCTGCTGGTCGAGCCAGGCGCGCAGCCGCTCCAGCTCGGCCGGGTCGGCGAGATCGGCGGCGTGGATTTCCTCGTCATTCGCGGTGGTGAAGACCTTGTAGCCCGGATCGGCATCGGAATGCGGCGGCGGCGGGGGCTCCTTCGGAGCCTCGCCCTCGGGCAGCTCGGTCTCCTCGACCATCTCCTCGTCGGAGTCGTCGGGGACCATCTCGGCCTGCGCGCCGTCCTCGGCGGCCTGGTCGTCCTCGGAGCTGTCATCATCGGACTGCTGGTCCTCGCTGCCCTGGCTTTCGGGCTCCTCCTGCTGCTCCTCGTCCTGATCCTCGGTCTCGGCGTCGTCATCGGCCTCGTCCTCGCGGTCGGGATCCTCGCCGAGCTGGTCGCCGTAACCCAGATCCTCGATCATGCGCCGCGCCAGCCGCGCGAAGGCGGCCTGGTCGGTGAGGCTGTCGCCGACCTCCTCGAGGGTGGTGCCGGCCTGCTGCTCGATGAAACCGCGCCACAGCTCGAGGACATTCGCCGCGCCCTCGGGCAGCGGGCGCCCCGTGGCGAGATGGCGGATCATGTAGGCGGCGGCCTGCTCGAGCGGGGCGTCGTCGCTGCGGGTGATCTGGGCGTAGCCCTTGCGCTGCGCCTCATGGGCGATGCGCGCGTCGATGTTGCCCGCGGTGCCGGGCATCTCGCGCGCGCCCACGGCATCGCAGCGCGCCGCTTCCATCGCCTCGTAGAGCGCGCGCGCCATCTCGCCCTGCGGGGCGTAGTGCGCATGAACGCCGTCGTCATGGTGGCGTCGGCGCAGCGCCATGGAGTCCGCCGTCCCGCGCGCGAGCATGATCTCGTCGCGGTTCATCCGCCGCGTGATCTGCGGCAGGCGCATCGACTCCTTCGTCATGCCCGGCGGGTCGACCGAATAGGTCACCGTCAGTTCGCGATCATCCGCGATCGTCTTGGTGGTTTCGGCAAGCGCCTTCTTGAAGGGGTCGGCGGGGTTGTCGCTCGGTTTGTTCATGCGTTGGGTCCCACAGGGGCTGCGGGGATCACCCGAGGCTCATGCTCGCGGCGCTTTCGGGCAGTTCCTCGTCGAAGCAGCGCTGGTAGAACTCGGCCACGGTCTGGCGCTCCAGCTCGTCGCACTTGTTGAGGAAGGTCAGCCGGAAGGCATAGCCGACGTCGCGGAAGATGCGCGCATTCTCGGCCCAGGCGATCACGGTGCGCGGCGACATCACGGTGGAGAGATCGCCGTTCATGAAGGCACGCCGGCTCATATCGGCCACGGTGACCATGCGGCCGATCTCGTCGCGACCCTTCGCGGTGTTGTAGGCCGGGTTTTTCGACAGCACGATCGCGACCTCGGCGTCGTGGCTGAGGTAGTTGAGCGTCGCCACCAGCGACCAGCGGTCCATCTGGCCCTGGTTGATCTGCTGGGTGCCGTGATAGAGGCCCGTGGTGTCGCCAAGTCCGACGGTGTTGGCGGTGGCGAAGAGCCGGAAAGCCGGGTGCGGGGTGATGACCTCGTTCTGGTCGAGCAGGGTGAGCTTGCCGTCGGCCTCGAGCACGCGCTGGATGACGAACATCACGTCGGCGCGCCCGGCATCGTATTCGTCGAAGACGATCGCGCAGGGGTTGCGCAGCGCCCAGGGCAGGATGCCCTCCTGGAAGACGGTGACCTGCTTGCCGTCCTGCAGCTTGATGGCGTCCTTGCCGATCAGGTCGATGCGGCTGATATGGCTGTCGAGATTGACGCGCACGGTGGGCCAGTTGAGGCGCGCGGCGACCTGCTCGATATGGGTGGATTTACCGGTGCCATGATAGCCCTGTATCATCACGCGGCGGTTGTACTGAAAGCCCGCGAGGATCGCGAGGGTGGTGTCGGGGTCGAACTTGTAGGTCGCATCGAGGGCGGGCACGCGGTCGCTGCCCTCGGTAAAGCCCTTCACCGTCATGTCGCTGTCGATGCCGAAGACCTCGCGCACCGAGAGTTCCTCGGTCGGTTTCGCTTTCGCGTCCATGGTTCCGTCCGCCATTGTCATCCTCGTCATGCGGGCGCCGCGGCACCCGGGTTTGCGGCGTTAGTGAAGTATAAGGCGCGTCGGTGCAAGGGGAAGGCCCGCCGCCTCAGCCGGCCTTGCGAAACCGCAGGAAGGTGAACATGCCGAAGGGCGGGAAGTTCGTGCTTTCCACCCATTCGAGACCTGGCACCCCCATGATGCGGTCGCGGTCGAAATCGGAATGCCAGCCGAGCAGGTTGGCCAGCGGCGCCGCACCGCGCTCGAGCAGGGCGAGGACCCCGCTCTCGCGCTTGAAGTGGTTGAGGAGCAGCACCTCGCCGCCGGGCTTGCACACCCGCGCCATCTCCCGGATGACCTTTTCGGGCTCGGGCACCACCGATACCAGATACATCCCCACCACGATGTCGAAGCTGTCATCGGGATAGTCGAGCTCGCGCGCATCCATGTCGCGCAGCTCGACGACATGATCGAGGCCCTGCGCCTTGACCTTGGCGCGCGCCTTCTCGAGCATCTCGCGCGAGACATCCATGCCGGTGATGCGCAGATGCGGCGCGTATTCGGGCAGCGTCAGCCCCGTGCCAACGCCCACCTCGAGGATCGAGCCCTCGCGCGTGTTGAGATAGCGCACCGCGCGACGGCGCCCGGCGCCGGTGACGCGGCCGAAGGTGTTGTCATAGATCGGCGCCCAGCGTTTGTAGCTCTTGTCGACGGCCTCGATGTCCATTCCGCTTCCTTTCCTCAGTCCGCACGCTGGCGGCGCGATGTCACGCCGACCCAGATCAGGGTCAGCGCATACAACAGATCGAGCATGACGAAAAACAGCCAGACCCGCGTGAGCATTACCCCCACGAGGATCGCGACCCCGATGAGGACCCAGGGCGCGCGCTCGCGCGGCACCCGCAGCGCGCGCGGCGACAGGGTCGGCACCCGGCTGACCATCAGCAGCGCCACGAGCCCGAGCCAGGGCGCGACGATGAGCGGATGCTGCGAGAAATCGATCAGCTCGGCATGGCTGGCGAAGACGGGCAGCAGCGCGAGCATCGCCCCCGCCGGCGCCGGCACGCCGACGAAGCGCGGCGCCGCTTTCGAGCGTTCGACCGGCGCCGCGAGCCCGACATTGAACCGCGCCAGCCGCAGGCACGCCCCGATCACGTAGATAAGCACGAAGATCCAGCCCGGATCGGGCGCATCCCCGAGCGCGAAGAGAAACACCACCACCCCCGGCGCCACCCCGAAGCAGACGAAATCCGACAGCGAGTCGAGCTCGGCCCCGAAGGCACTCTCGGCGCGCAGCCGCCGCGCCGCCGGTCCGTCGAGCCCGTCGATCACCGCGGCGAGCACGATCAGCCCGGCGGCGATCTCGAAGCGGCCGTCGATGGCGAAGCGGATCGCCGTGAGCCCCGCGCAAAGCCCGAGGATGGTGAGCAGGTTGGGCAGCAGCGTCAGCAGTGGCAGCGGATCGCGGGGGGAGCGCCTGCGCGCCATCAATGCGTCCGGCCCGGGCGCGCCGCCGCGTCGCGCGCAAGATCGGCGATCACGGTTTCGCCCGCGACCATCGTCTGCCCCTCGGCCACGAGCGGCGCGACCCCGTCGGGCAGATACACGTCTAGCCGCGAGCCGAAGCGGATCATCCCGAAGCGCGCCCCGGTCTCGAGCGTCGCGCCCTCGGAAACCTCGCACAGGATACGCCGCGCCACGAGCCCGGCGATCTGCACCACGCCGATCTCGCGCCCGTCCCCGAGCGCGAGGACAAGCCCGTTGCGCTCATTGTCGTCGCTGGCCTTGTCGTGCGCGGCGTTGACGAACTTGCCGGGGCGATAGGCGATGCGGGTGACGGTCCCGGCCACCGGCGCGCGGTTCACATGGCAGTTGAAGACATCCATGAAGACGCTGATGCGGGTGCGCGGTGTCGTGCCGAGGCCGAGCTCCTCGGGCGGTGCGGCCGGGCCGACACCGGAGACCACGCCATCGGCCGGGCTGACGACGAGCCCCTCGCGCGCCGGCGTCACCCGGGCGGGATCGCGAAAGAAGTAATAGCACCAGACGGTGAGCCCCAGCCCGATCCAGCCCAGCGGCGCCCAGATCAGGAACAGCACCAGCGTTGCCACCGCGAAACCCCCGATGAAGGGGTATCCGGCGCGGTGCACGGGCATCACGAGCGAAGAGAAGGTATCGCCTGGCAAGCGCGGCTCCTTTCGGCGGGGTCAGTCGCGGAAGTTGCGGCTTTCCTTGATCTGGTCCCAGGCCCAGACGACTTCCTGCAGGCGGTCCTCGTCGGCGCGGGTGCCGCCGTTCTTGTCGGGATGCAGATCCTTGACGAGGCTCTTGTATTGGCTACGCAGCTCGGCGCGGGTCCAGTCGTCGCGCCCCTCGAGGATCTCGAGCGCGCGCCGCTCGGTGGGCGGCAGGCGGCGGGTGCCGCTGCGCGCCTTGCCGGGGTTCTGCGTCGCCTTGTCGCCGAGCACGGCATGTGGGTCGTCGATGCCCAGCCGCTCCCAGGCGCGCCCGGCGGCGTTCTTGTCGCCGAAGGGGCGCGTCGCGCGGCCCCAGACGCGCTCCTGCTCGAGCGTCTGGCTGAACTCGGCGTCGGACTGGCCGTGAAAATAGTTCCAGCTCAGGTTGTATTCGCGCACATGAGTCTTACAGAACCAGAAATACTCGTCCGGAAGATCGGGCGATTTGGGCGCGCGGTACTGCCCGGCCTCGTTGCATCCGGGCTTGTCGCAGACGCGCTGCGAGGTCTCGAAGGCGCCGGACATGCCGCGCTTGCCGCGGCCGCGCCGTTTCTTGTCGGCGGAGACGCGCATGTCGAAATCGAATGGTGAACGGTCGGCCATCACGGACCCCTTGCGACTCGGGGCGCAGAGTTTAGGTCTTTTCGAGCGGTATTGAAGGGGGTTGACAGCCGAAAATGAGCATCACCGAGCAGATCCGTCAGCGGCTCGAAGCGGCCTTTGCGCCCGAAGAGCTGCAAGTCGTCGATGACAGCGAGTCTCATCGCGGCCATGCGGGCTTTCGCGAGGGGGGCGAGAGCCACTTCATCGTCACGATCCGCGCGCCCGCCTTCGCGCAGATGTCGCGCCTTGAGCGCCACCGCGCGGTTCATGCCGCGATCGGCCCCGACCTCGTCGGGCGCATTCATGCGCTGGGCATCGATGTGAAGGGCTGATTAGCCCCGAATCGCCGCGAGCATCCGGTGGACATTGTCCGGGTCGGCGTCCGGCGTGATGCCGTGGCCGAGATTGAAGACATGCGGCCCGCCGGCGAACGCCGCCTTGATGCGCCGGGTCTCCGTTTCGAGCTCCGGGCCGCCGCTGACCAGATGCGCGGGGTCCAGATTGCCCTGCACGCAGCCGTCGCGCTGGACGTGCTCGGCCGCCCACTCTGCGGTCACGAATTGATCGAGCGCGATGCAGTCGGCGCCCGTGGCATGCGCGATGCCCTCATAGGCCGCCCCCGCGCCGCGCGGAAAGGCGATCACGGGCACGCCGGGATGGCGCGCCTTGAGCTCGGCGATGATGCGGCGGATCGGCGCGATGGAGTAGCGCGCGAAGGCGTCGGCGGGCAGCGATCCGGCCCAGCTGTCGAAGATCTTGACCGTCTCCGCCCCGGCCTCGATCTGGGCGTCGAGATACTCGATGGTGGCGTCGGTAATGCGCTCCATGAGCGCGTCGAAGAGCTCGGGCGCCTTCTCGCGCATTTCGTGGGCAGGGCCCTGATCGGGGGTGCCGCGCCCGGCGATCATGTAGGTCGCCACCGTCCACGGCGCGCCGGCGAAACCGATCAGCGCGGTCTGCGCGGGCAGGGCGGGGCCGACGAGGCGCAGCGTCTCGTAGATCGGCGAGAGCCGCTCGCGCACCTCGGCGGCGGGGCGCAGCGCCTCGATCTGCGCGGGCTCGGTGACCGGGGCGAGGCGCGGCCCCTCGCCGGTGACGAACCACAGCTCCGCCCCGAGCGCCTGCGGCACCAGCAGGATGTCGGCGAACAGGATCGCAGCGTCGAAATCGTAACGCCGGATCGGCTGCAGCGTGACCTCGGCGGCGAGCTCGGGATTGTAGCAAAGGCTGAGGAAATCGCCCGCCTGCGCGCGCGTTGCCTTGTATTCGGGCAGGTAGCGCCCGGCCTGGCGCATCATCCAGACCGGCGGCGTCGGCAGGGTCTCGCCCGCGAGGGCGCGCAGAAGGGGCTTGGTCATGTCTCGCTCGCTTTGCCTCGGGCCTTTTGGTCCCGCGCCGGGGCGGTTTTGTCAATGCCGGTTGTCAGCCCCCGGCGGCGTCGCTATGCAACCTCTCATGACACAGGATCTGCCCTCCCCGGACCGCCCCTTCCGTCTCGGCACGCGCGGCTCGAAGCTCGCGATCAAGCAGGCCGAGGAAACCCGCGCGAGGCTCATGGCGGCGTTCGCGCTGCCCGAGGATGCCTTCGAGATCGTGCCGATCCAGACCACGGGCGACCGCATCCAGGACCGCCCGCTCAAGGAGATCGGCGGCAAGGGGCTGTTCACCCGCGAGATCGAGAAGGCGCTGCTCGACGGCGAGATCGACGTGGCTGTTCATTCGATGAAGGACATGCCGGTCGCGCAGCCCGAGGGGCTCGCGCTCGATTGTTACCTGCCGCGCGCCGATCCGCGCGATGCGTTCGTCTCGCCGCATGTCGCCGCGCTCGCCGATCTCGCGGCGGGGCAGGTGATCGGCTCGTCGAGCCTGCGCCGGCGCGCGCAGATGCTCAACCGGCGGCCCGATCTCAACGTCGTCGAGTTTCGCGGCAACGTGCAGACGCGGCTGCGCAAGCTCGAGGACGGGGTGGCCGACTGCACCTTCCTCGCCTGGGCGGGGCTCACGCGGCTCGGGATGACCGAGGTCGCGCGCCATCCGGTCGAGCCCGAGGAGATGCTGCCCGCCCTTGCTCAGGGCGCCATCGGGATCGAGCGGCGCGAGGACGACGACCGCGCCGGCGAGATGCTCGCCGCGATCCACGACAGGCATACCGGCGAGCAGCTCGCCGCCGAGCGCGCCTTCCTCGCCGAGCTAGACGGCTCCTGCGAAACACCGATCGCCGGGCTCGCCCTGGTTGCGGACGGCAAGGTGTGGCTGCGCGGCGAGGTGCTGCGCCCGGACGGCTCGGAAAGCCTGCTCGACGAGGGCGACGCGCCCGTGGCCGACGGCGCCGAGATGGCGCGCGAGGTCGCCCGGCGGATCCTCGCGCGCGCGCCGGACGGTTTCATGGAGTGGATCCGCGGCTGAGTCAGCCGCTGGCGTCGTCGGGGTCGAGATCCTCGAGCAACGTCACGACGCTGGGGCCGATGGCGTCCACGATACGCTCGACGCCGTCGGCGTTGGGATGGATGCGGTCATCCTGCATCAGATCGTCGATCGGCTCGCCGGCCCCGATCTTCGCGGTGATGGGTTCGAGGAAATTCTCGTGAAACGCGACATCGTACTCCTCGGCAAGCTCCGGATACATCGCCGCGAAGTCCGATTCGTATTCCGGCCCGTAATTGCCCGGCGCGGGCATCCCCACGAGCAGGACCGGCACCCCCGCCGACTGCGCGGCCTGCAGTATTTCGTCGAGATTGGCCCGGCTCTCGGCGGGGTCGATGCCGCGCAGCAGGTCATTGCCGCCCAGCGCCACGATCATCGCATCGGGATCGTCGGCTAGCGTCCAGTCCATGCGCGCCAGCCCGCCGGCCGTCGTGTCGCCCGACACCCCCGCATTGCTCACGCGCACTTCGTGCCCGGCCTCGTGCAGCCAGGCTTCGAGGCGCGGGACGAAGCCCTCCTCCTGATGCAGGCCGTACCCCTGCACGAGACTGTCGCCAAGTGCCGCAATCGTGATCGATTCGCCCGCCTGAAGGTCTGCCGGGGCGGCAAGACTCAGCGCGAACAGGGTCCCTGCGACCAACCCGACCTTGCGTCGGGGTCGCACTGGTCCGTATCGTGCGCGTGTGAAACGCTTGTGGAAAGAATGCATGTCTGATCCCGTTCTGTCACTCTCTGATGCGCAGCTCACCCTGCAGGGCAATACCGGCCCTGTCGACATATTGCGCGGAATCACGCTCGATGTCGCGAAGGGTGAAACGCTCGGCATGGTGGGGCCGTCCGGGTCGGGCAAGTCGTCGCTCCTCATGGTCATGGGCGGGCTCGAACAGGCGACGTCGGGTAAGGTGACCGCGCTGGGCGCGGATCTGACGACAATGAACGAGGATGCCCTTGCGCGCTTTCGTCGGGAGAATATGGGGATCGTTTTCCAGTCCTTCCACCTGATTCCGACCATGACCGCGCTCGAGAATGTCGCGACCCCGCTCGAACTTGCCGGAGCGCGCAAAGCCTTCGACCGCGCGGAGGCCGAGCTGCGCGAGGTCGGGCTCGGCGAGCGGCTGCATCACTATCCCTCGCAGATGTCGGGCGGCGAGCAGCAGCGCGTCGCGCTCGCGCGCGCCGCGGCACCCCACCCCAAGATCCTGCTCGCCGACGAGCCCACCGGCAACCTCGACTCGAGCACCGGCGAGTCGATCATGGAAATCCTATTCGGCCTGCGCGACCGCTATGGCAGCACGCTGGTGCTGGTGACGCATTCGCCCGAGCTCGCGGCGCGCTGCGACCGGGTGATTCGGCTCGAGGACGGGCGCATTTCGAATGAGCAGTATCAAAGGGCCGCCGAATGAGCCTGCGCGTTTCCGCGCGTATCGCCCGACGCGAATTGCGCGGCGGGCTGCGCGCCTTCTGGGTGTTCCTGACCTGTCTCGCGCTCGGCGTGGGGGCGATCGCGGCGGTCGGCTCCGTGCGGTCGAGCATCGAGGCCGGGCTCGCGCAGGAAGGCGCGGTGCTGCTCGGCGGTGATGCCGAGATCGGTTTCACCTATCGATTCGCCGAGGACCGGGAACTCGACTGGATGGAGGAGCACGCCGAGCGCGTCTCCGAGATCGTGGATTTCCGCTCCATGGCGACCTCGGCGGCCGATCCCGCCGATCGCGCGCTCACCCAGGTCAAGGGCGTGGACGCGGCCTATCCGCTCAAGGGCTCGGTCGGGCTGAGCCCCGACATGTCCATCGGCGCGGCGCTGTCGGAGGAGGACGGCGTGCCCGGCGGTGTCATGGCACGAAACCTCGCCGAGCGGATGGGGCTGGAGCCGGGCGACGTATTCAGTCTCGGCGGGCAGGAGTTCCGGCTCAGCGCGCTGCTGATCTCGGAGCCCGATCGTAGCGCCGAAGGCTTCGGCTTCGGCCCGCGCACCATCGTGCGCACCGACGCGCTGCAGGAGGCCGGGCTGCTCGAGGCCGGCACGCTCTACGACTCGCGCTACCGGCTCGAGCTCGAACCGGGGACCAATCTCGAGGCGCTGGAACAGGAGGCGCAGGAGACGCTGGGCGAGAGCGGCATGCGCTGGCGCGACAGCCGCAGCGGCGCGCCGCAGGCCGAGCAGTTCGTCGGCCGGATCGGCGCCTTCCTCGTGCTCGTGGGGCTGGCGGGGCTTGCGGTGGGCGGTGTCGGCGTCTCGGCGGCGGTGCGGGCCTATCTCGACCGCAAGACCGAGGTCATCGCGACGCTGAAATCGCTCGGCGCTGAGGGACGCACCATCTTCAGCGTCTATCTCATGCAGATCGGGCTCCTGACGCTTCTGGGCGTGGCGATCGGGGTGGTGCTCGGGGCCGGGGTGCCGCTCCTGCTGGCCCCCCTGATCGAGGCGCGGCTGCCCCTGCCGGCGGTGATCGGGCTCTATCCATGGCCTCTCGCGGAGGCGGCGCTCTACGGTATTCTCACGGCGCTCGTCTTCACGCTCTGGCCGCTCGCGGTCACCGAACAGGTCCGCGCGGCGGCGCTGTTTCGCGGCATCGACGCGCAGGCGCGCGCCCTGCCGCGGACGGTGCATATCGTGGCGATCCTCGTGGTTCTCGTGCTCCTGATCGGCACGGCGGTGCGGATGTCGGGCGTGCCGCAGCTGGCATTGGCGACGGCGGGCGGCATCATCGTCGCGCTCGGGGTGCTGGTCGTCTCGGCGATCGTGCTGCGGCGGCTGGCCGGGCGCGCGGCGCGCAGCCGCGCGGTGCGCGGGCGCACCGGGCTGCGCGCCGCGCTCGCCGCGATCGGCGGGCCGCGCGAGGAGGCCGCCTCGGTGATCCTGTCGCTGGGGCTGGGGCTTACGGTGCTGGCCTCGGTGGGGCAGATCGACTCGAACCTGCGCGCCGCCATCGAGCGCGATCTGCCGGATCGCGCCCCGTCCTATTTCTTCGTCGACATCCAGACTCAGCAGCTCGACGGCTTTCTCGAGCGCACGCGCGAGGACCCGCTCATCGACGGCATCGAGACCGCGCCCATGCTGCGCGGATTTATCACCCGCATCAACGGCGAACCCGCCCGCGAGGTCGCCGGCGAGCACTGGACGCTGCGCGGCGATCGCGGCGTGACCTATGCCGATCGCCCGCCCGAGGGCACCACCATCACGGAGGGTGAATGGTGGCCCGAGGGGTATGACGGCCCGCCGCTCGTGAGCTTTTCCGCCGATGCCGGGGAGGGGCTCGGGCTCGAGATCGGCGACGAGATCACCGTCAACATCCTCGGCCGTGACATCTCCGCCGAGATTGCCAATTTCCGCGAGGTCGATTTTCGCAGCGGCGGCATCGGCTTCATCATGACGATGAACCCCGGCGCGCTCTCCGCGGCGCCGCACAGCCACATCGCGACGCTGCATATCGAGCCCGAGGGCGAATCGTCGCTGCTGCGCGATCTTGCGCAGGACTTTCCCAACATCACCGCGGTGAGCGTGCGCGATGCCATCGACCAGGTCAGCGCGATCCTCGCCGGGATTGCGGCGGCCACCTCCTATGCCGCGGCGGCGACGTTGCTGACGGGTTTCGTCGTGCTGATCGGTTCGGCGGCGGCGGGCGAGCGCGCGCGGGTCTACGAATCGGCGATTCTCAAGACGCTGGGCGCGTCGCGGCTGAAGATTCTCGGGAGTTTCGCGCTTCGCTCGGCCATGCTGGGGGCGGCGGCCGGGGTCGTGGCGATCGTCGCGGGCGGTATCGCGGGCTGGGCCGTGATGACCTTCGTGATGCGCACGAGCTTCGAGTTCGAACCGTTCTCGGCGCTGGCGATCGTGATCGGGGGCGTGGTGGCGACGGTGCTGGCGGGGCTGGCCTTCGCCTTGCGCCCGCTTTCGGCGCGGCCGGCGCAGGTGCTCAGGGCGCAGGACTGAGGATGAGCGCAGTACGGGTGCGGCCGGGCACATGCCCGTGAAGCTTGAATCGGTGCCGCACGCATTGGCGCATGGTTTCGACGCGCTCATCGATGTGCGCGCGCCGGCGGAATTCGCGGAGGATCACATCCCCGGCGCCGTCAACCTTCCCGTGCTCGACGACGCCGAGCGGGCGCGGGTCGGCACGATCTACACGCAGGAGAGCCCGTTCCGCGCCCGACGCATCGGCGCCGCCCTGGTGGCGCGCAACGCGGCGCGCCATCTCGACGGGTTCCTTGCCGAAAAGGGGCCGCGCTTTCGCCCGCTTGTCCATTGCTGGCGCGGCGGGCAGCGATCCGGGGCGTTCGCGACGATCCTGCGGCAGGTGGGCTGGCAGGTCGAGACCGTCGAGGGCGGCTATCGCAGCTGGCGGCGGCTGGTGAAGGCGGCGCTCTACGATGCGCCGTTTCCCGCGCCCGTGGTGCTCATCGACGGCAACACCGGCACCGCGAAGACGCAGATCCTCGCGGCGCTGCGCGCGCGGGGCGTGCAGGTGATCGATCTTGAGGGGCTGGCGCGGCATCGCGGCTCGCTCTTCGGGGAGCTGCCGGGCGGGCAGCCGGCGCAGAAGGGCTTCGAGACGGCGCTCGCCGCGCAGATCGCGGCGCTCGATCCGGCGCGGCCCGTCCTGGTCGAGGCGGAATCGAGCAAGGTGGGCGCGATCAACCTGCCGCCGATGCTGTGGCGCGCGATGCGGGCGGCGCCGCGTATCGAGATCAGTGCGCCGCTGGAGTCGCGCGCGCGCTACCTCGCGGCGGCTTACGGCGATATCGCCGCTGATCGCGCTTTGCTCGAAGGGGTGATCGCGCAGCTGCGGCCCTATCACCCGGCCGAACGCATCGTCGAATGGCAGACCCTGGCGGCGGCCGGGGAGACGGAGAGGCTGGCCGCCGAGCTCATGACCCATCACTACGACCCGCGCTACGCCAAGGCACGCGCGCGCGATGCGGGCACGACGATGGCACGTGTGGCGGCCGCGCGGCTCGACGCCGCGGCGCTCGAGGAGATCGCCGCGGCGGTGGAGGGGCATCTGCGCAAGCTCGGCGCGTGACCTTGCGGAGCGGCGCATCCGCGCCGCGCGCCGTCACGGGGCACCGCTCGCGCGGCGCGCGGGCGCCCGTGGCAGCGGCGCGGTGTCGATCAGGCGGCGGTGATCCGCGGTGACCCCGCGACGATGCGTCCGATCACCGCGGTTGCGCCGAGCCCGGCCGCGCGGATCCCTGCGCACAGCTCCTCCGCGCGCCCGGCGGGCACGGCGGCGAGCAGGCCGCCGGCAGTCTGCGGGTCGACGAGGAGCGCGGCTTCGGGCGTCTCCGGGGCGCCGAGCCGCTCGGCGAGGGCGGCGCGGTTGGCGGGGGCGAGGGTCGAGGCGTGGCCGGCGCCGGCACAGTCCGCCGCCCCGCTCAGCAGCGGCAGCGCGGCGAGGTCGAGCTCGGCGGCGGCGCCCGAGGCGTCCAGGATCTCCATGAGATGCCCGGCGAGGCCGAAGCCGGTGACATCGGTCATCGCATGCGCCTGCGGTGCGAGCAGCGCGGCGGCGGCGCCCTGCGGGGCGGCCATGCTGGCCCAGGCGGCGGCGATGTCGGGGCCGCGCGCGGCATGGGCCATCTCGGCGGCGAGCAGCGTGCCGGTGCCGAGCGGCTTGGTCAGGATCAGCGCGTCGCCGGGACGCGCGTCGGCCTTGGTGACGACGCGCCCCGCGGCAAGCCCCGTGACCGTGAAGCCGAGGGTGAATTCCGCGCCCATCGCGCTGTGCCCGCCGGCGATGTCCGCCCCGGCCTTCGCGAACACGGCGCCCGCGCCGGACAGGATTTCCGACAGGGTACGCGCCTGCAACGCGGCCGACATGCGCGGCAGGATCACCGTGGCGAGCGCGGCCTGCGGCGCCGCCCCCATCGCCCAGACATCGCCGAGCGCATGCACCGCCGTGATCCGCGCCATCAGCCAGGGGTCCTCGGTGAAGGCGCGCAGATGGTCGGTCGTGATGACCTGCGCGCCGGCGGGGTGGTCGAGGATCGCGGCGTCGTCGCCGGGCCCGCTGCGCAGGTCGGCGCGAGCGGGGGCGGGCAGGGCCTTGAGCGCGCCGGTCAGGGCCTCGGCGCCCATCTTCGCGCCGCAGCCCGCGCAGAGCGGCTTGCCGCCCGCGACCTCCGCGCGCACGCCGTCGGCGATTTCGCGCGGCAGCGGTGCGGATTGCATCGCGGGCAGGTCGCGCAACTTGCCCATGAAACGCGCATCGATTCCGTCCTTGAGCCGCCAGAGCCAACCGCCATCGAGCCGCAGACCCCATTTGTCGGCAACGGCCCCCTTGCCGCCAGTGGAGACGAGCTTGAGGTAGTCGCGCTGCGGCCGGTAGCGGCGCAGCCGCCCGCCCGACAGCGCCGCGCGCAGGTTGTGATGCAGGAACGGCGCCTGGCGCACGGCAAAGACCCCGGCCTTGGGGCGCGGCGTCTCGCGCATATCGGCACAGTCGCCCACGGCGAAGATCGCCGGGTCCGTCACGGAGCGCAGATACCCGTCCACGGTCACGAAGCCGTCATTGAGCGCGAGGCCCGTCTGCGCGAGCCAGGGATGCGGCCGCGGCCCCGTCGCCGCAAGCGTGAAGGCCGCCGGCAGCCTGCGCCCATCCGCCAGTTCGACGGCATCCGCGCCCAGACTGGCGACCCGCGCCCCCGTCTCGAGGGCCACCCCGAACCGCGCGATATGCGCGAGCAATGCCCGCCGCGCCCCGTCGCCGATCCCGGGCAGCACCTCGGGCCGGGCCTCGAGGACGGTGACGGACCCGCGCACCCCGAGCGCGCGCAACCTGTGCGCCATCGCCAGCGCAAGCTCGACCCCGGCCACGCCGCCGCCGATCACGACCACCTCGGGCCTGGCCTGGCCCGCGGCGACCCGCTCGCAAAATGTCCGCCAGCGCGCCGCACATTCGGCGAGGGGCTTCGCGCTTGCGCCATGGGCGGCAAACCCGGGCAGCTCCGGCAGATCCGAGGTGATGCCGATATCGAGCGAGACCAGGTCATAGGCGAGCGGCGGGCGGTCGGGCAGATGGATACGCTGCGCGTCGCGGTCGATGCCCTCGGCGCGCGCGAGCACGAGCCGCGCGCCCGCATGGCGCGCGAGCCGGACCAGGTCGATCTCGAGCGCGTCGCGGTCGTAATGCCCCGCGATATGGCCGGGCAGCATCCCGGTATAAGGGGCCGTCGGGTCCGGGTTGATCAGGGTGAGCCGCGCCCCCGGCAGGGGCGCCATGCCCCAGCGGCGCAGCAGCAGCGCATGCGTGTGCCCGCCGCCGATGAGCACGAGATCGCGGGTGAGGGGCATCGGGCGCGTCGGCGTCATCGGGACTCCTTTCGGTGCGGCCTGCCTAGCGCGGCACGGGCCTGAAGGCGAGAGGACACGCAGCCGCGATTATGCGGCGCGCTGGCGCGGGGCCGCCGCGGGCCCCGATTGCGCGACACGCGCGGCGCGTGCAAGACTAACGACGCCGAGGAGGGGACCGCCATGACGAGCCTGCTGTCGACGATCACGGTCGCGCCGAACGGCGCGCGGCGCGGCCGCGCCGATCATCCGGCCCTGCCGGTGACCATCGACGAGGTCGCGGCCACCGCCGCCGCCTGCCATGCCGCCGGGGCCGGAACGCTGCATCTGCATGTGCGCGATGATGCGGGGGCCCACAGCTTAGATGCGCAGCGTTACGCCGCGGCCATCCGCGCCGTGCGGGCGGCCACTGGCGGGGCGATGGGCGTGCAGGTGACCACCGAGGCCGCCGGGTGCTACGATGTCGCCGCACAGCGCGCGCTGCTTGCGCAGGTCGAGGCGCAGGCCGCGAGCGTCGCGCTGCGCGAACTCGTTCCCGACCCGTCCGAGGAGGCGGCGACCGCCGCCGCGCTCGCGGCCGCCGCCGGGCGCGGCATCGCGCTGCAACACATCCTTTTCGAGCCGGGCGAGATCGCGTGGCTGGCCGATCTAGAGGCGCGCGGCGTGGTGCCGCCGGGCTTCGAGGTGCTGTTCGTGATGGGGCGGTATGACGTCGGCGGCAGCGATCCCGAGCGGCTCGTCGATTGGCTTGCGGCGTGGCAGGCGAGCGGGCTGGCCGGGCGCGCGCCGTGGATGGTCTGCGCCTTCGGCCCGGCCGAGACCCGTGTTCTGGCGGCCGCGCTGGCGCTGGGGGGCAAGGCCCGGGTCGGGTTCGAGAACAACCTGCACCGCCCCGATGGCACGGTTGCCGCCGATAACGCCGAACGGGTCGCCGCCATCGCCCGGCTCGCCGCCGAAATGGGGCTGCAGCGGGCGCGTTGAGCTCAGCCGGCGAGGCCGTGCGCGATCAGCGTGACGAGTGCTGCGACCAGCGCGACATAGGCCAGCATGGCAAGCGCGAACAGCGCCGGCATCCGCCAGGCGAAGGGCAGATACGCGAGCGGTGCGCGCCGCGCGCCCGCCCCGGCCGGCCCCGCCAGCACCGCGATCACGAGCGGCGCGGCCCCGAGCACGGCGGCGTATAGATACACGCCCGAAAGATTTCCGAACAGCGCGGCCTGTGTAAGCGTCGGCGCCATGACCCGCAGCGCCTGCGACGGATCGCCGCCGAAGGAGTCGAACCAGAGCGCCGAGGCCGGGTATATGACGGCATGAAGCCCGACGAAGGCGACGGCGCGCGCCACGAGATCGATGCACAGCATCGCCACCGCACCGCGGCGGCCGCGCGCGGCGAACAGGACGAGGCCGACGAAATTGACGACGACCACGACGGGCAGGCCATTGGTGACGATCTGGCGCGCGAAGCGGCCGAGCGCCGCCGCGTCCCCGGCCAGATGCGCCGTGAATCCCGGCGCGAGCGCGACATAGAGCGCGAGCACCGGCACAAGGCCCGCGAGGCTGACGACGAGCACATGCAGCAGGAAGCGCGCGAACGGCATGTCGAGCCGGAACCAGCGATCGAGCTGCGCGAGATGTCTGTGCGGATCGTGCTGCGCCATGCGCCCCTCCCCCGCGATCCCGACCGTCACCCGATGCGCAGGCTTATCGCCAGAAGGTGACGTAATCGATCAGCTCGTCGAGTCGGCGTCCGACGAAAAGGTGCAGATCCCAGCCGAAGACGAGCAGATCGGCCGCGATCACCCCCACGAGCACGATGCCGATCCACAGCGCGAGCCCGTCCGTCACCGCGCGCCCGCCTTTCGGCGCGCGCCGGTCAATGCAGAAGCCGACCCATCGCCGCCGCCGTGTCCGCCATCCGCGCCGAAAAGCCCCACTCGTTGTCATACCATGCCAGCACCCGCACCGTGCGCCGCCCGACGACGCGGGTCTGATCCGGCGCGAAGATCGAGGAATAGGTGGTGTGGTTGAAGTCGATGGAGACCTTGGGCTCGGGATCATAGGCGAGCACGGCGCCCATATGCCCGGCAGCCGCCTCGCGCATGACCTCGTTGACATCCGCGACGGTCACGTCGCGCCCCGCCTCGAAGGTCAGATCCACGGCGCTGACATTCGGCGTGGGCACGCGGATGGCGCTGCCGTCGAGCTTGCCGGCAAGCTCGGGCAGCACCTCGCCAATCGCTTTCGCCGCCCCCGTCGAGGTCGGGATCATCGCCATCGCCGCCGCGCGGGCGCGGTAGAGATCGTCGTGGCGCCGGTCGAGGGCCGGCTGATCCCCGGTATAGGCATGCACCGTGGTCATTATGCCGCGCTCGATCCCGATCGCGTCGTTGAGCACCTTCGCCAGCGGCGCGAGGCAGTTCGTGGTGCAGGAGCCGTTCGAGACGACGCGATGCGCGTCGGTCAGGGTGCGGTGATTGACGCCGTAGACGA
>PUKW01000001.1 GCA_003550665.1 Paracoccaceae bacterium
GAATCTACACCGTTCAACACAGCCTTCGCACCTGTCGTACCTGGCGAAACCGTAGGCTCACTGTTGTCCTCAACAAACAGGGAACCACGCACCGACAACAGGCGTGCGTCAATTTCCGTCAACGCAGCACGATAGTCATCACCCCAAGGTGTCTGACCGTCGGCAGGTAACGGCAAATCCCACTGTGTAGTACCAGCCATAACTATGCTCCAAACTGTGACGTGCCAAACGGCGACAAACCAAAACCTGCCATGTCAGGATCCAACCAGCGGCCATACACCTGCCAAGACGACAACACAAACGGCCAATCAGTCTGAGACTCCACCTGATCAGACACGCCGCCCGACAGTTTGCACCACATCACAAAACCGGCAGGCGTGACCGTAGACCGCAAGTTGTGCAGCAGACGCACCAGCCGGTCAGCTTCATTACCAGCATCAACCGCATCAGTGCCGTACACGCGCACATCAACACGGACATCTACGGTAGGTTTGTAACCTGCCTGAAGGACACCGCCACCAACACGACGCACCACCACAGCACGGGCAGGCATCTGCTGCGCAAAAGACAACGGCATACGCGGACGAAATACGTTCACAAAACCGTTATCAGACAACACGTGAGCTATAGCCGTCGCCGCGTCAGCCACCGAACGCCTTTCTAATCCTGTCAGTTAACTGCGGATACTGCCGGTCAGCAGCGGCACGTTTCGCGTTATCACCCGGCAAAAACGGCGTGCCCGTCTCAACAAACAACTCCCAAAACAGGTCACCACCACGAGGCTCAGGAAACAGACCCCACTGGCCGGTCACACCCGACGACGTTTCTTGAATGTCGCCCACCTCAATAGCAGACGCACGACCCGAACGGGCAGCACGCGCATCATTCGCAGCAGCTTCACACGTCTCAGACACGCCCACAACAGCCGCGGCACGCATCTTCGCAAACACTTCAGGACCGTTCCAGTCAAACTTCAACGTGACGACCTGACCGAAACCACAACATGCTGACGGCGCACCGACACATGCTCAACCTCACGAAAACCGTCAAACACCGGACGGCGCTGCTCATCCAACAAGCCAACGATACGGTCACCCTCACGCACATCCGTACCCGAAGCAAACATGACGTTTTCGTCAGCCACCACCACCGAACGCACATCGTCGATAAGTTCACGCCCCGATGTAACCCACCACAGGCACCGCACATTCTCCGCAACCGGCACAAACGCCGAAGAACCACCAAACGGGTCGCTACCGCCCGTGTCACGCTCAATACTGCAACGCATCCGCAAAGACTGAACAGAAGACGTAAACATTTAGATCCCTGTCAGGTACTGCGAAGGAAACAGTTCAAAACCGTACTCAGTCACTTTCTCAACCTGAGACCAACCCGGAATACCTGCCGCACGCCTCACAACAGACTGCTCAGCCGGAGAAAGCCACACGCCAGCAAGATTATCCGCACGCCAAGTATACGCCCCCTCAGTGACCGAAGCGTGACCCAACGGGTTTACGAACGCACGCTGCGCTGCACCACAAACCACCGCCACCACCTCAGGCGGTACAGGACCGGCAGTCCATTCGTCTTTAATTTCCTCAGGGATAATCGTGTTAACAACCGCAGTGACATCATCCAAAGCTGCCTGAGCACGCGGCTCGTCATCCTCAAAAATACCCCCAGGAACACGTGCGGTGAACTGTTCAAGTGTAGCGTACGACATTACACACCTTCCGCAAGCCGACGGGCAGCCTCACGACCGCGCACACGTTCCCCTGCAACTTCAAACCACGGGCCGCCCACATGCACAATTTCCAACGGCACCTGCGCAACCGGCGCAACATCCAAAGGCGGCGCATCCACAACCTCACACCAGCGCCGTGCAGCACGAAACTGCGCCAAATCCTGTTCGTTACGGACAGACACAACACGGCCCGTAATCATATTTTCAAACCGACCCAAAACGTCCTTATCAGGTTCACCGCCACCCATACGCGGAATACCTTTCGTAAAATCGACGCTACCAACATCGCCCGTGAACTTCCGTGCCCGACGGCCAGTCCTGCCCGTACCACGCACAATAGACTCACCATCACGATGATCAACAAGCGACGGAACCGTATACCAGCAGTCAACACCTAACGTATGGTACGCCTCAGTCATACGTGCGTCGTCAGCTTCAGTCCAACCGATACCGTCAGCAATCGCTAGCGCTTGGTCCAACAGTGCGACAGGATGCGCCACCGCAACCGCCCACTTCGGACCTTCCGCAGCAAACCACGAACCGCCACGACGCGAAACGTCATCCACACCGGCAATAATGTGCGACGAATAGCCACGATGACGGCCCGTATACAAACCTAACGGGCGACGACCTGCAACCGCACACGCCCTACGCACCGCATCAACAAACCCGTCCGCCAAAATAGCGTCGTCCTGCACCACAACATGATGTGAACAGTCCGGGTCATACGCTTTCAAACAACGAAACGCCGTGTCCCACAAGCCCTGCCCACGATCCCACACGATTTGGCAGTCAAGTTTTGCAGCGAGGTGCTCAGCCCACTGTTTACGTTTCGGATGTGCCATAACAACAAACGACACGTCTGCACGTGCGTCACGGCGACGCAACCACTCCAAATATTCGGACGGTTTATCGAAATCGTCAGTCCAGTCGTCAATCACCGTCTGACCGGGCGTGTCCAAAACGGCAGACACCGGACGCACGTCGGCATGACCAAGATACGCCGCATAATGGTGAAACACATGGTCCGACTTTATACGGCCACGTTTCACTTCGCTAGCGACACGCTCCGCAGCAGCCAACACGTCACCGTGCGCGCCTGCAACAAACGAAACTGCGAAAGATTCGTCATGCGGATGACCAGTCACCGACGACCTACCGGTACGCCGAAAATAGTGCACACCATCAGCGTCACACGCCGCAATCAAATCGGCAGCATCATCCGTATAGTAACAGTCACCCCAAACGATAGTAGTACGACCGTCACTATTCCACATGTGAGACGTAGCGAAAAACTTGTCCATCGACATGCCACGCACATGAGGCTGTTCCAACGTGACAAGATCGGCACCGTAAAGCCGGTAGCCGTCCTCATCAGGACCGACAACCGTCACTTCACAGCCACGTTCAGCAAACAGGCGCACACACCTGCCAATAACCGTTTCACCTTCAACGTTCACAAGATGTTTACGCACACCAAAAGCCGGACCTGACCCGTCATCCCAACGACGACCGTCCCCCTGCGCCAAAACCAGCACACGATGCGCCACGTAACACCCTTTTAGTATGTCGGGGCAGCCACCTCACGCAACTGCCCCGACAGGTTTAACTAGCTGCCGTTAGCAAGTTCAAACTTGAACACACGGTCAGCATCAACCAGTTTAGAACCGGCAAACGTCGAAACAACCGACGCATCCGACAGACGGTCCGGCACATACTGGAAAATCTGGCGCAGCGCAAGGCCACCCTCAGACACCGAAGCCGAATCGTTAGCGCCACGCGGAGCCACAGGCGCACGGTTCGCCATAGCAAACCCTGTCCGGTGGTACGCGGTAGCACCAAACTTGTCAAGCGCCGGAGACACAACAAACGTGAACCCGAACAGTTGACCCACGATAGCTTGACGCAACGAAGCGTCATCACCTGAAGCATCAACCCGAACAAACTCAGGAATGTTCAGAATGGCAGTACGCACACCGGTACCGATAGCAAAATAGCGGTCATCTTCCGGCACGTCGTTGTCAGACAGCGCTTCAGCGGCCTGCAGGATAGCGTCACGGACAGCCTGCGCAGACGAACCGTCCACGTTAGTTGTGTCAGCAGCAACGTTGTTGATTTCTGTCGCCAACGTGTTTTCCGCACCACGTGCAACCGCATCAACCTGCACCGCAGTGATCTGCGAAGCAAAGTCTACAATGTCCAACGTCAGTTCTTCGTCAGACACACGTTTCGCGTGGTAGATGTGTGACAGTGAAACGTCAACACCAACTTCGTTCACGTCGTCATACGAAATTTCTGCGCTAGGCGTGTTCTGCACACTTGCAGCACCCGGCTGCGGAACACGAATCGTAATCGTGTCACCGTTGTCGCCAGAAAATTCGCCGCCCGGAACCCGTGCGACAGTCATCGGCAGCACCAAACGGCGTGCCAACAACGGAATAGCGAGGGAACTAATACCCTTCGCAGTGATAACACCTGACATTTACCTACTCCTTTAATATCCGCGCTGCTTCGCAAGAACCTGTTTAACAAGCTCATCACGATTAGGCGACGATTCTGATGGTTTGTTACCCGTCAGCTTCGGGGTAGGTTTTGCACCTGCGCCCGTCTGAACACCGGCAAACTCCGCAAACAACTCTTCCGCATCCGCTTCAAGTTCCTCAACGGTGTCACCTGTCAGCCGTGCGGCCAACTTACGAATTTTCTGCGCAGACATACCTTCCGGCGCTTTCGCCAAAGCCACATCCAAACGCATCATCTTACGAGACAACTCGCCTTCTTTAGACCGTGCGGCCTCAAGCTCCTCAGCAAGCCGTTCCTGCTCTGATTTCTGCGCGTCCTCAAACTCTTTCAGTTTTTCAGCGGCAGACAAATTGTCTTTAGCACGTTTCTCCCACTTGCGTGCCATAGATTTCCAATCCACATCAGGCTGCTCACCCTCCGGATCGTCCTGCGGTTCTTCAGGCGTAGACTCCTGCGATTCTTCCAGTTCTTCCTCAGACATTTTATGCCCTTTCCGGGACAGCTTTACGCTGACTGTCGTTGTTCCTCATACGCCCGTCGAAACGCATTCAACGGGTCAGACTGCCCTTTAGCAGCCCTATTGTACAGCGCCTGCATTTCCTGCTGACGATCCGACAAGATACGGCGCGTATAAACCGGTTCAGGTTCACACGCACAATTTGTGTGCGCATCAAACCCTACAGTGTCCGGCGAATACACACCGCCACGTGCAGACAACATTTCACAAAAATAGCAGCCGTCACCAGACGTGACACGCTGCCAGCCTTTAGCTTGACGGTCGTCAGACACCGAACGTGTCACCGTTTCACGGCCACCCTCCAAAACTTCGTACTGTGCCGCACCCATCACACGCACACCGGCACGACGCACCGCAACATCTGACGGCACACCGCGCTGTATCTGCTGCAACGTTTTAATCTGACCCTCAACATACAGGCCTTTAGCAGCCTTCCCCGAATTAAACCCGTCCGCAGGCGTAGCCGTCGCAAAACCGCGAGCACCAGCCAAAGAACGAAAATCCGTAAAATAGTCCATGCCCTGGCTGACAGACTGGCCGTAAGCCTGACCCAAAATCGGCACGACTAGCGGAATGATACGCGCCATAGACCCTACAACGTCAGTGTCAGCCTCACGCGCCCACACAGACGCAACCTGACGCATAACAGCAGCACCCAACAGCACCTGACTTGCCCGAAACTGCTGCGTACGCGCCCTAGCGTCAACCGTCAACGTTCATTCCTTGCATCACACGGTCAAAATCGGCACGTAACTCGGTGAACGGGTCACCAGCCTCATACTTAGCCTGCCAACGTGCCACATCCTGCTGCGTAACACCCGGCACCATCGCCCAAAGTTCCTCAACAGGCACATGCAACATTTGCGCCATTTTGCCCAGCGCATCCACAGTAGACGCAAGCGAACGCGGATCTGTCTGCCGCCAAACAACCTGCGAACGGTCATCATCCATCACCTGCTGGTCTTGCGCAGCAACACCGGCAAGACGAAACATACGTTCAAAAGACTCGCCAGCAAGCTGCTGACGGTTCGCAATTTTCGCATCCAAATCGGCGTGAGCAGCAACAAGCGCCTCCGCAGAAATGTTCACCATCTCACCCAACAGATAGTTAGGAGGTGTACGCGACTTGATACCAAAAATCCTTATCGTGTTATCCACCGCAGCAATCAGTTGCGTCAAATCGGCAGGCGGCAACTGACCCACAGACGTGCCAGGCTCATCAAACGTCCACACACGCTTAGCCATCGCTTTAACTTTATCGTCAGCGTCAGCCACGATACCGGCCACCCACTGCTGAGGCGCACCATGAAACGTCTGTGTCACAAGCAAATCAAAAGCAGTCTGATTCATCCGATCCTGCACGTCAATAAGCGGCTCAATTTCGCCCGGTGGCGGTTCGTCCTCATCCGGCCAAGCATTATAAAACGTAACAAGCGGCACAACACCAAGACCGTGCACATCCTC